>JBEEGR010000001.1:0-4832 GCA_041166985.1 Verrucomicrobiota bacterium
CTTCGAGATTCTCTTTGCTCGGTGCGCCGGATTTGAGGCCACTCACAGCTTCAGCAATCGCGCCGCTGTTCAAACGGGCGCTGACAGGCTTCGCTGCGGAACCTTCGAGATAACCGTTATAAAGAAATTTGCGCCACGCAACTTCATCACCGCCGCCAATTTCTGCAAACGTTTCGCGAACAACTTCGTAAGATGAAACTTTGTCCACTCCCGCGATGCGCGCGAGCACTTCGATTTCCGTGAGTCCGCCAAAGAGCGGTTGAATCAACGGCTGAACCGGCACGAGCGTGCCATCGCTGGTCAGTGCATCACCCCATGATTCGAGATAATGAGCAGCGGGAAAATGCCAATCGGAATTCGCAAAACTTTCGTCTTCGTAATAGCCGAGACGAACAACCGTCTTCGCTTTACGCTGCGTCTTGGCCCAATCCAATTCCGCTGACGCGCTGTAAGCCGGATTGCCGCCGAGCAGAACGAGCGTTTCAACTTCGCCAGCATTCAACGACTTCGCGAGGTCAGCGAGATTGCCTTCCTTCAGGTCGGGCGCACCATGAAGAACAACCGTCTTGCCGATATTTCCCAGCGCAGAATTGATCGCGTTGGCCAGCAAATGAACTGCGAGCGGCTGACGATAACCAGCGACAACCAGCGACGCGCCTTTGTTCGCCACCAAATCTTTCGCGCATTCAGAAATCCATTTTGCGTCAACGCCAGCGGGCGAAGTTGACGATCCCTGGCCGGTCACAGCGGCAGCCAGCGCCTGGGCAATCTGCGCCACCGCACTTGCCGGAACGCGCAAACGATGATCCGCATTTGCGCCGGTCAACGTCATCAAACCTTCGACGACATAGAGGCGATTCATCTCCGACTTCGGAGTTTCGATGCGACGGCCATCCACAAATTTGCGGATACTATTATGCGCATCTTCTTCCGCGCCGATGAAATCGCAATCGAGCGAGACGATGACTTTGGCCTTGTCGTAATTGAACTGCGGCTTCACCGATGCGCCAAACGCCTGCGAGGCGGCACGACGATGAATGTCCGTGTCAATCGGCTCGTGAATGAACCATTTCGCTTTCGGAAATTTTTTACTGATCAACTTCTGCAGACGCAGCCGCGAAGGCGAAGTATTGCACTCCAGCAAAAACGCGAGTCCTTCGCCGCCGTTTTCCTGCGCTTTTTTGGAAAGCTCGTTCAGGAAATCAGCCGCCGCTTCCGGCGTGGCGTTCGTGCCGCCTTTGGTGAAACGGCGTGAACGGTCAGGATCGTAAAGATTGAGAATCGAAGCCTGCGCCCAACGGTCGGTGCCGCCATTGCTGCCGGGAAATTGCGCGTTGCCTTCGACTTTGATCGGACGGCCTTCGTAGGATTTCGCGAGCAACGGAATCGCGCCACCGCGCGTCGGCATGGCCGTCGCGTAAAATTGTGAGGTGCCGTAAACGTAATCATCCGGCTGTTTGCCGAACGGTTCGAGTTTTTCCACCGGACGACGACATCCGCTCGCCGCGAGTCCAAGTCCCGCCAGCATGAACGAGGCGGACATGATTTTGACGAAGTGACGTCGTGTGAGCGGGTCTTCCCACTCGCTGGCGCCTGATGGAAATTCGCGTTCCATCCATTGGCGAAACTCCGGCGCGGCCGCCAATTGGTCGAGACTCCGCCAATATTTACGGCCGACTTCCGGTTCAGGACAGGTTGGTGGAATTGTCTTCATTCGTTACCACGTTGAACCGTTGAATTGTTGAATCGGCTCACAACCGAAGCCTTTACGGCCTCGATGTAACGATTTAACAAATTAACGACGTAACGTTTCATATTATCGGTGACACGCGGAACAGGTTTGCAGGGATTCAACGCGCCACTCCTTCATGGCTCGGTTGCCAAATTCAATCTGCTTGGCCTGCGTTTCAGGCTGCCAGGCGAGGTCGGTGATCTTTTCGCTCGGACGCAATTTCATTTCCGGATGACGATGGCAATCGAGGCAGAACGACATGCTGAACGGTTTGGCGTGATAAACTTCGTCCATCTGATCAATGCGCCCGTGACATTCCACGCAACTGATGCCGCGATTGACGTGAACGGAGTGATTGAAATAAGCGAAGTCCGGCAGCTTGTGAATCTGCACCCACGAAATCGGTTTGCCGCTGGCGGCGCTTTCGCGAACCAGCGCCAGACGCGGATCATCCTTGAGCACCTGGTTGTGGCAGTTCATGCAGGTGGAACTGGCGGGAATGTTGGAGAACCAGGATTTCTCAACGCCTGTATGGCAATAACGGCAATCGAGACCTAATTGTCCGGCGTGCGTGGCGTGTGAAAAAGGAACGGGCTGAATCGGCTGATAACCGACGCGCGTATATTTCGGCGTGAAATAATACCAGACGCCAGCCGTGACAGCTGTGCCGATAAGGATTACGCCCGTGATAATCATCACAGGCAACCGGTTGGTCCACTTTGGGAAAATCGCTGACATCTATTTTCGTTAACCGCCGAAATCTTTAACGGACAAACAAACGACCCAGACCACGCGAAAAACTGAATTCTTCTCAAGAACGACTCACCGTCAATTGTTTTTTGCGCGCAAAAAACGGTGACTTTGATTCGACAACCGCGCCCGCGCGCAACCAATTCGTCGAACGGAGCCGCAATCTAATCGCCCGTCCGCCCGCCCCGCAAGTAAAGTTTGTGAAATTTTTCACGATTTCTAACATTTTAATGATTCACATAAGATGCGTTGCTCGCAGAAAAAATCTGGCGCTCACTCCCGTTGCCACCTGTGATTGCTTCTCATCCCGAAAAATAAAATGCCGGACAGCAGGAATAAAGGGGTTGCAATATTTCCCACTGCCCGGATGCGGACAGTTGTTGCCCGCAAAATTATTTTAGAAGCGGGCCGGGATTGTCCCAGCCCGCGTTTGACTCTCCTCAGTTACGTCGCCATCAGCGAAACCGGATTGCTCCAATCGCTGTAGCCCGTGCTTCCGCCAATGCCCCGAACGCGCACCTGATAGATGATGCCCGGCGTGAGGTTGGACAACACCACGCGACGCGCCTGCGTGTAGGTGCCGACATCCAGCCAGGCGCTGGTGCCGGCGATGGTCTGCACCTGATACGCTTTGGCATTCGTCAACGGCGTGACGCGCGCCAGCAATTGCGTGGTGGCCAGGTTTTCCAGTTCCATGATCACCGGTTGGGCCAGCGGCGCCTGCGCGCGATTGGTGCTGGTGGCGTAAAAGCCCGAAGTCAGCAGCACCTCCAGATTGTGACTGGCGATGCCCTGCACATAAGTGGCTTCCTTCCGCAAGCCGTCCAGCAGCAGGACTTTGGCGGCATTTTTGGCGGCGGTGAGTTGGATCCCGCCGGGCAAAGCCGCCAGCACCGCGTTGTGAAAATTCAGATTCAACGTGGTTAAGTTGGCGAGGGTGACCGGTGGTGTGGGAAACGAAACGCTTCCTGTGAGTGAGGTGATGACATTGCCGGAGAACTCATCCAGATCCGCGTCTGAATAAGAGGCAAAGTCGAGTGAGACCCGATAATTTGCGACCATACCATTATACTTTCTAAACCCCTTACATTTTTACGATGACCTGAACCGTTAGATCCAATTCATCGCAATTTTTATTTTAGCGTAAGTCGTGCCAACTTTTTTTGGAAAAAATAATGGCGCGATTCAAATAAAATCATGCTCCCTCTCCGCCGCGTAACGGGAAAAGTTTCATCACTCTCGCCCCGCACAACGGGGACCACGAGTCGAGCAGTGACAATCGCATGCTGGGCGCCTGAATGGTGGCGGGCTTGGGAAGCCATTGAGATGGAGAGAGGGGCTGTTAATTATTCCACCTCTCCCCGGCCCTCTCCCCCATTACATGGCGGCGAGGGGGATCAATTAAATTCCCGCTTCACAAAACTACTTCCGTGATTCCGAAACCTTTTTCCGTCAAGGAGAAACATTCATTGGCCAGTCATTTAACTTTTTTCACGACCAATAAAACTACTTCCATGACTAAAGAAACTTCCCTGATCACGGACCGAATCCCCTGCCCCGCCAAAGAACTTTTTTCCCTGACCAAAGAACATTCTTTGATGATGGAAGAACCTTTTTCCATGACCACCAAAACTCCTTTAATGACGAAGGAAACTTCCCCGCTCATTGACCGAGTTTTGCCCGGGCCGGAAATTGTCCAAACCATGGCAAAACAGTGTCAACCTGTTCAAAAACGAGACAAAAAATAAAAAACCCCCGGGTCCAGAACAGCAACCCGGGGGAAGAAAGGCGGGCGATGAGGGCATTACCACCGTCGCCCGGCAGTGTTTAAAATGGCAACGAAGCTAAGAGTTTATCCCTTGGCCGCCGCGAACTTCGTTGCCTGCCGATGTCCTCTCCAGCTTATGATTAAAATCGCGGCGGTCGGCGTGACGGTCAGAAATAAGCAGGAAAATTGCCAAAAGGAATGGATTGTAAGCCGGAAGAAGAGCTATTGCCGAGCGGAAAGGTTATCCCTACTATCAGCGCCAAGGCAGCTTTGGGAAACGGGCTATGAAAACTTATACTTTACAGGGAACCTCTCCGTCTAATTCCGATCACGTTTGGGCGTTCGACTTTGGAAGGGCTTCCAGCGGCCAAATTTTAAAAGACAAAACCGGCGAGGATAATCCTCGCCGGTTTTGTTTAAGAAACGCTTTTGATCAGGTGTATCCGCATGGCGGATAGGGAACCAGTTTGCGTTATCTAACTTTGTCTTGATTCCAATTTAGACCCCGACACTCAACCAGACAAAATCATGAACGCCAAGCAAAAAATTCCAATTGGAAAAAGCGCCAACAGCAGCGCCGAT
>JBEEGR010000002.1:0-8642 GCA_041166985.1 Verrucomicrobiota bacterium
AATGAGATAGAATTTCTGCGGCTCATCCGGCGCATCTGTTACGGAAGAACTGGTTCCGGTTGCGGTGAAATTGGAGACGAACGGCGTCCAGTTGGGCGCGTCCAGATTGGTTTTAAATTCCACGGTATAGTTACGTGTGGCGAAGCTGTTCCAGCTTACGAAAACATTGCCGCTATTGGTGATTACACAGGTCGGGTGGATGGAAGCGACAACAAAACCGGGCGAACCGAAATCGCCGCTTTGGGCTGCATGAAAAATTCCGTTCGCCGCCGCGCCCATCACGGTGTTGGAGGAAGAAACACCGAACACGCCGCTCACGGGCGGATTTTCCGGGTCGTAAACAAACGTTGAGCCCGCTCCCGAGGCGGCGAAATTCACACCGGCGATTCTTTCGGTCAGTTCGTTTCCAATCAGCGTGGCCGCATTCCAGATGTTCATTTCATCCGCCGTGGAACTCAGGCCGAGGCCGTTGCCGCCGTAGCTGATGATTTGCAATCCGGCGGGAAGATTTGTCCCCCACCAGTTGCGGAAAGCAATTGGCGTCAGGCCTTCCACGAACACGACGGATTCGCCGGGATGAATGGTGACGTCGTTCGTGATGGCAAACGCATTGCCGGGTGCGAGCGAATGCGAACTGTCGTCGAGCCGCCAGCCGAGCAGTTTGATCGGGCGCTCATCGAAACTCGTCAACTCCCACCAATCGCCATGACCAGTCGTCGGTGCCGCTTCGCTTGATTGCACTTCAGTAATCAGCAATCGCGGTTTTGGTCCCACCGTCAGGGCCGCCGAAGTGGAATTGGTTCCAGCGGAACTGGAAATAATCAAGGTGTAAGTCCCCGCATCATTTGTTTGTACGCCGGGCAAGTTCAAAATGTTCGCGTTCGCGCCGGGAATATTATTGCTGTTGAGTTGCCACTGAAACGAAGGCGTCGGGCTGCCGTTGGCCTGCGCAACGAATTGTACGTTCTGGCCGATGAATGCGTCCGCGCTTTTCGGCGCCGTGGCGAATGTTGGCGGAACGGGTGAAGTCGTGACCGTCAACGTCGCATTTGAACTCGTCAGACTCTGCACACCATTAGCGATGACGACGCTGTAAAGTCCGGCGTTTGTGAGTTGCACGTTCGTGAGCGTGAGTGTGGAAAGAATCGCGCCGTCAATGTTGGTGCCATTGAAGCGCCATTGATAATGCGGATGCGGCAGTCCGCGGGCAATGACGGTGAACGTGGCATCCTGACCGGCTGGAGCGCTTTGATTGGTGGGCGACGGTTGCTGAACGAAAACCAACGGCACCGGTCCGCTGTTGGTTCCGGGAGAGCCTTCGTCGTCAGAAATCACCGCTTTGAATGCGCTGTTTACTCCGTTGGAACTGATCGTGCCATATACACCGTTCGTCGGATGATACGTGAAAGAATGTCCGCGCAATGCTTCACCGAAATCCGCGCGATCCACATAATCCGCGTCCGAAGTCGCGGTTGGACTCCATAACACAATGCTGTCGCCACTGCTCGACTGGCCGTTCCCCGTATAGTAAAGCACTTGCAAATTCGCTGGCACATTCGCCGCGCCCCACCAGTTGATAAAATCATCGCGTGTGCTGAATCCCACCGTGCCGTTCTGGACCAGGATGATGGATTCGCCCGGCCCAATCGTTACTCCCGACAACGTCCCGGCGTCCGCATCGCCACCACGGGTCGCGTCGGCGTCATTAAAAATATATCCGCTCAGATCAATCGCATTGGCGCCGAAATTGGAAAGCTCCCAGAAATCCGGCCCTTGCGGAACGGTGGCGCCGCCCAGGTTCGTGGACGCCGAAGGCATGGTTTCCGTAATCGCCAGTTGCGCGTGTGCGGTTTCAAAGAATGCCAGGGAGGCCAGTAAAAATAAGAGAGTTCGCTTCATAGGTCATTTTCGTTTTTTGGTTCTAAAACGAGAACAAGCTGACGCAGTCTTGTGGCAATCCGTCGTCGGAATGGTGACGATTGTGTGAAGCAGGAGCGCGGCAAAATTATTTTTGCCGAACAACTGGCAAAGGCTCGGTCAGTTGAATAATCCAAATCCACGAATTCTCGTTTTGATTCGGTCCGATGCTGAAATCGTTGTCGTTCGCCAAAGCCACCTCAGTCGGGCTTAAAACAGCCACACCTTCGATCTTGTCGCTGTCGATTCCAGCCACGTCGCGCGTCGAAAAAATTTCCCGGGCCGAAGCAGGTTGGATTTTGAGGGCTGCCAGATCAGCTCCCGTTTCCTCCAACGTCAAAGTTGCTGCCTCTTTGCGTTCCAAAATATTTGTCGCGCCGCTCAGATCCACGAGCAGAAGTTTGGCCAATCCCTTGGCGCGTTCGAGCACCAGCAATTTATCAGGCGCAATCCAATCAGCGTCACTCCAACTGATTTTTTGTTGGGTCGTTTTAGCGGAATATCCTCCCGCCGGACTGGCCAGCGCGAGGTATTCGCCGGCCACTTTCGCATCCAGCGGCTGGCTCACATCCAGCTTCAACACGCGGATCACGCGGCTTTGGGCAAAATGTTTTTCACGCACGTCGCCCATCGGGCTTTGCAAAATCGCGTAGGCAAATTTTCCATCTGCCGAGAGAGCCAGATTTTCAAAACCTTTATTGATCCGGCGCTGGGAAAAAATGTCCGGTAGAATCGCCTTCACCGGATAAGTCGCGTTGGTCGGCGTTTTTGAAATGGGCGTGTAGCGCATCAGCACTTGCCCGTTCGTGCCGACAACCAAAATCGACGGCGAATATTCTTCGCACAGTAAAAAATTTCCATCCGGCAACACGCGAATACCTTCGAGATCCACGCCGTTCGGATCGAACGGCAGCGGCGACTTCGCTTCGGCTGAGTCATACAATGGCTCCTCTCCCTTCATATTGCTCAAACCCGAAATCAGTTGGCCGCGACTGTCACGCAAGGGAATGGCCTGGGCGATGCGAATTTCTTTGCCTGCCAATTTCAACCGCACAATCGTCGGGCAAAATTGTGGCAACGGAACGATGCGCCGCGCGGTCTCTTCGTCATCTTCCCCGGCTTTGTAATTCGGCCCGCGATCCGTAATTCCAAAAAATTCATTCTCGCCCGCTTTTGCCAGCCCGGAGCCGATGGACGGCATATCGTTTAGTCTCAGCCCATTTTTTTTCGCAATGGCAAGCGCGGTTTCTGAACAGGCAGGATTGCCGAGCTGGCTGAGACTGGTTCGTGGCAAAGTGTAGGTTCCGGCCAAAACAGCGCGCTGGGCATGTGCGGAAAATTCCACGCCTGAAAACAACAGCGTGAAGAGAGCAAGATTCTTAAACATCCCACACTTCACCGCAACGAGGTTACGGTTCCGGGTGTTTTGAGAAACGATTCTGTAACATCACTCATCCATCACCGCCGCGTAGCGCAGGCCGCGTGTGCTGACGCGCAACTCGGCAAAGCCGAACTGATCCATCACCGCTTCGTAAATCGCCGCGCCGGTCAAAATCACGTCCGCCCGCTTTTTTGGCAGTCCGACAATCTGTTGCCGCTCCTCCAGTGGCAGGCTCCAGAGCCGTTCCACCTGCCAGCGCAAACGTTCGTGCGGCAATCGCGTGCCCTCAATTCGGATGCGATCAAATTCTTCCAACTGGTTTTCAATCCGCGCCAGAATGCTCGTCGTGCCGCCGGTCCCGACCAGTTGAAGCGCGGGTGCTGTCGGCAATTTCAGTTCGCGCATCGCGGGTTCCAGCCGGGGGCGCAGTTCGCTCTGCAAAAAACTTTTCAGCCAGGCGCGGCAGGCCGCCAGTTCCGCGGACGTCGGCGGATTGCTGTGGGGAATTTTTTCCAGCAGGCGCACGGTCCCCAGCGGAAGGCTTTCGCCAAAAAGTTTTTTGCCGCTGGAGCCAAGAATAAATTCCGTGCTGCCGCCGCCCACATCCAGCAGCAGCAACGGCTGGGTCGCAAGTTGCGGATCGCTCGTCACGCCCTGGAACGCCCAGTCGGCTTCCTGATCGCCGGAAATTATTTCCACGCGCAGACCCGACGCGGTTTCGATTGCGGAAATCAGTTCGTCAGGATTAACAGCATCTCGCGCCGCGCTGGTCGCGATGACGCGGATCGGACTGGCATTCATGCCGTGCGCAATCTCCGCGAACCTCGCCACGGCGCGAGCGGTTTTGGCGATGGGTTCGGATTGCAAACGATGCGTTTCATAAAACCCGCTGCCGAGCCGGGTTTGTTTGCTGTCCTCGTGAATCGGACGCACGTCACGTCCAGCGACCTCGGCCACCAACAACTTCACGGAGTTGGTGCCGACATCAATGACCGCGCGACGCACAAACGACATGCCCAAATTAGAAGCGCCAGAGACTTCGCCGCCAAGTTAAAAAATTACGACGATTGTTCCACCATTTGTTCACCGCCGAAATCAACTGTCCCGCCACAGTAATATGCGTTGTTCCCCGGATTCCCGGATGTTTTCGAGGACTAGAACAATTGCGAGGACTAGGAGGAAGGGTGGGTGGGAATATTCCGTCACCAAATTGTAACTTTCCCCCTGAGATTGGCTCAGACAGGATTTGCGGGCTAAAGTGACATTGTGAAGGCCGACGTTTTTGAACCTCAGCATTTTATTAATCGCGAACTGAGTTGGCTGGAATTCAACCAGCGCGTGCTCGAAGAGGCTTTGGATTCCGACAATCCGTTGCTCGAACGGCTCAAGTTCTTTTGCATCGTCAGTTCCAACCTCGACGAATTTTTTGAAGTCCGCCTCGCCAGCATCAAGCAGCAGATCGAAAGTGAAATCGTCGAACGCAGTGTGGATGGTCTCACCGCGACGGAACTTTTTCAGGCCGTGACCAAGCGCGTGCGCCGGATGGTCCATGACCAATACGCCTGCTGGCGCGATGACCTGATGCCGGCACTTGGCAAAAAAGGCATTCGGATTCATGAGATTTCCGAGTTGAACGAAACTGACCTCGCCTGGCTGCGCGAATATTATCGCACGCAGGTTCGTCCGGTATTGACGCCGCTGGCGATTGACCCGGCGCATCCATTTCCGCAACTACTGAACAAGTCGTTGAACCTGATCGTGCGCGTCGAGATGTCCAAAGGCACCGAGACGTTGAAACACATGGCCGTGGTGCAGATTCCGCGCATCCTGCCGCGCATGGTGAAATTGCCGCGCGCGAACGGACAACAGGATTTTGTTTATCTCGGCAAGTTAATCGGGCATTATCTCGCGGATCTTTTTCCCGGAACCAAGTTGCTCGGTTACTGGACGTTTCGCGTGACGCGCAACAGCGAGCTGTACATTGATGAAGAAGAAATCGCCAACCTGTTGAAAGCGGTCGAATGCGAATTGCATAATCGCCGCAAAGGCGACGCCGTCCGGTTGGAAGTGGAACATGATTGTCCCGACCTCATTTGCGAAGCACTGCTCAAGACGTTGAACCTCACGGAAGAAGATTTGTATCGGATTGACGGGCCATTGAACCCGACTCGGCTGATGACGTTGTATGAGGGCGATCATTCGCCGGAACTGCGCGAGCCGCCTTTCGTCGCGCCGGTTGCGGCGGCGTTGCGCGACAAACCGGATTTATTCGCGGCGATTCGCGAGCGGGACATTCTGCTGCATCATCCTTACGAAAATTTCAACAGCGTCGTTGACCTGCTCAACCAGGCCGCTGATGACCGGGATGTGCTGGCTATCAAACAAACCTTGTATCGCACCGGCGGCGACCCGCGCATCATCGGCGCGTTGGAGAAAGCGGTGCAGAACGGCAAACAGGTCACGGCGGTGGTGGAGTTGCGCGCAAGATTTGATGAGGCGAACAACATCCAATGGGCGCAACGCCTTGAAGAAAGCGGCGTGCATGTTGTTTATGGGTTGGTTGGTTATAAAATTCACGCCAAGAGCTGCCTGATTGTCCGCCGCGAAGGCCAGCAAATCCGCCGCTACGTCCATCTGGCGACGGGAAATTATAACCCGGCCACGGCGCGGCTTTACACCGACCTCGGCCTGCTGACGTGCCGCCAGGAATTCGGCGAGGACGCGACCAACTTTTTCAATCTGCTCACGGGCATTTGCCAATTTCAGGGCTTGCGCAAATTTCTGGTCGCGCCGTTCGAGTTGCACGGAAAGATGTTGCAGTTCGTCGAGCGCGAAATTGAAAACGCCAAACGCGGCCTGCCCGCGCGCATTATCGCCAAGATTAATTCGCTCGCGGAACCCAAAGTCATCGAAGCGCTTTATCGTGCGTCCCAGGCCGGTGTGAAAATTGATCTCATCGTGCGCGGCATTTGCTGCCTGCGACCGGGCGTGAGCGGTCTCAGCGAGAACATCACCGTGCGCAGCATCGTGGAGCGCTTTCTGGAACACAGCCGCGTTTATTATTTTGAAAACGGCTGCCAGCCGCAGGTGTTTTTGAGCAGCGCCGACTGGCTGCCGCGAAATTTCTTTCGCCGCATCGAACTCACGTTTCCCATTGAGGACGGCGTATTGCGCGAACGCATCATCAGCGAAATTCTCGACGTAACGCTCGCGGACAACAGTAAGGCGCGGTTTCTCGCGAGTGATGGGTCGTACCACCGCGCCCGGCCGATGAATGGCGATAAGCCGCGTCGCAGCCAGGCGGAATTCATTGCGCTGGCAACGAATGACAAAGAACCCGCGTCGAAAAAATCCGCGCGCAAAAGCAAATTTCCACAGATCAAACTGGCGAAGCGGCCGGCGGCGTGAGTAGCATCGGGCATCTTTGCCTGACGTGGAGGGCGGCATCCTGCCGCCCGGAATGGCGTTCGAAGTTTTTGGAGCTTGGAAATTTTCCGTCGCCGTCATCTGCGCGTGTGTTTTTCCGCCGGGCAAGATGCCGCGGCTCTACGGCAGGCAGGATGCCCGCCGCTACACCTTCACCCGCTTTGAGATTGCGTCCGCGCACCAGTCCGTGGATTGTGGAGCGCGACGGCTGATTTGAACTGATGAAGCTCTACATTCTCAGACACGGCGACGCGGTGGACAGCGGCGATTCGCGCTACAAAGAAACCGAACGCCCGCTTACGCCCAAAGGCACTCAACGCACCAAGCAACTCGCGCACGCACTGCGCGAAATGGAGATCACTTTCGACGCGATTCTTACGAGTCCGCTCACGCGCGCGAAAGAGACGGCGGAAATTGTCGCGCGCGGTTTGGATTTGGCGGAGAAACTTAACATCGTTGAACACCTGACGCCGTCCGGGAACATCCAAAAACTGGTGGAGCAGATCAACATGCTTCGACCCGTGCCGGAAAATCTTCTGCTCGTGGGTCATGAACCGTACCTCAGCAGTTTCATTTCGTTGCTCTGCGTCGGTGGTCTTGGCCTGCCGCTCACGATGAAAAAAGGCGCGCTCTGCCGGCTGGAGGTGGAGATGCTGAGTTGCGGCAAATGCGCCACGCTCGAATGGCTGCTGCAACCGCGCGTAATCGGGTTCAATGCGCCGAAGCGGAAAACTTAATCGCGAGTTCCTCGAGCAACGCCACCTGCGCCTGATTAATCTTCTGTTTCGCTTCAGCCATGCGGAAAAAGCAGGCGCGATCCACTTCCGGGCAGGCTTGAAATTTTCCCGAGCGCGGCGGCCATTCCATTTCGTATGAATTGCTTTTGATACTCGCCGCGTCGCAATCGCCTTCAAACGCCCACGCGTGAACAATCTTGCCGCCTTTTTGTTGAATGGGAGTCAGTTCAATAAGATTGCCTTGCGGTTTGAACCCAACCTCCTCCTCGAATTCACGTTGCGCGGCGGCAAGCGGTTTTTCGTCGGGCTGGAGTTCGCCCTTGGGAATTGTCCAGGCGCCGGCATCCTTGTTTTTCCAGAATGGTCCGCCGGGGTGGGCGAGGAGAAATTCCAGTTCGCCGTCCCGCACGCGATACATCAGCAGACCCGCGCTGATTTTTGGCATGGGCCGACCATACAAATTCGATTCAGAAAACACAACCTTGCTCCGCGCCATAGTGGAACGGGGAACCAACGGCTCCAGGAGGGGCCTGAAGAATTAAAAACAAAAAAGCCAGAAGGTCGCCCCTCTGGCTTGGTGAAAATTGGGATTGCTTACTTCTTCTTGGTTTTCTTCTTCGCGGTCGGGCGGGTCAATTCGACCAGTTCGGGCATCTCGAAGCTGATTTTATCTTCGATGATTTCCGTCAGCGCAATGTCGGCCACGCCCATGGTGACGGGAGCGTCGATCAGCGGACGGCTGATGCCACCGGAACCGGAGTTAAGCTGGCGCACGCGGCGTGAAACCAGATTGATCAGAACGTTGGGGTTGCCAACTTTCTCCAATGCTTTTTTTGTCAATTCAGCGTTCAAAGTCTTTTCGAGGTTAAAAATCGAGTGGCGTAACATAGTCGCTGCCCCTGTGATTGCAATATAAAAATTCCGAATCCGCTTGCGCCGGAAAACCGCTTTCCCTACAACAACCGCCGCATGGCAGCACTCAAAAATGTCCAAAGTTCGTTCGACCTCGACAAGTTCCTTGGCGCAACCACCACCTCGGTCAATGGCGCCCTCGATAAATTTTTACCCTCGGAAAAAACCAAACCCGCCACGATTCACAAAGCGATGCGTTACTCGCTCTTCGCGGGCGGGAAACGAATGCGCCCCGCGCTGGTCTTGGCAGCGGCAGCGGCTTGCGGTGG
>JBEEGR010000003.1:0-11509 GCA_041166985.1 Verrucomicrobiota bacterium
TGGACCGCGGCTGTGGTCGCCGAGACCCAGCCGCAGCGTCTGACTATTGCAATGGCCTTCGATTCATTCCCGAACTTTCTGTTTTGAGAACACGGTTGCGGCTGTCCTTCGGTACAGCCGCAGTCCGCAGTTACAACTTTTCCACCCGCACCGCGCAATATTTGTAACTCGGCTGGCGCGAATGCGGATCAAACTCAGAACGCGTGAGCTGATTGGCGATGCCATAGTGCATCGGGATAAAAATTTGCCCCCGCTGCACTGTAGCCGTGACGAAGGCGGTGCAACTCACCCGCCCGCGACGCGACACGATGGACACTTCCGAGTTCGGCGCGATGCCAAGTTGCGTTGCATCGACGGGATTGATTTCCAAGTAAGCATTGGCCGGATAAAGTGTGCGCAGGACAGCGGATTTACCGGTGCGCGTATTCGTGTGCCATTGCGCACTGGTTCCGCGCCCAGTGAGCAGGACAAAGGGAAACTCCGCATCGGTCGGCTCCGCAACCGGTCGCGGCAAATCAAAAATAAATTTAGCTTTGCCATCCGCATGGAAAAATTTTCCATCGGTGAACAAGCGGCGCTCGCGACTGGGTGTCAAGTGCGAGGTGTCAGGTGTCAGGTTTGGCAAAGACCTGACACGTGACACGTGACACTTCGCACCTTCTCCCTTCCATGGCCACTGAATCCCGCCACACTCATCCAGGTGTTGGTAATCGCGAATACCGGTAATGTCGCAGGGCTGGCCGCTGGAAAGTTTTTTTAGAATTTGAAACACCGCTTCAGGCGAACTCCATTCGCGCAACATTTCATCGCAACCCCAGTAAGCGGCAATCAGTTTAAAAATGCTGAAATCACTTAAAGCTTCGCCCGGCGCGCGCGAAACTTTTTTTACCAATCCAAAACGCCGCTCACTGTTGATGAATGTGCCTTCCTTCTCGCCCCAGCCGACAGCGGGCAAAATCAGATGGGCACGTTGAGCGGTTTCGGTGGTCGTAAACATTTCCTGCACGACGAGAAAGTCGAGTTTGTCCGTCAGGGCATTAAAATTTTTCTGGTCAATCCACGAATGCGAAGAGTTCGTGGCGATGACCCAGAGGCCTTTGATCTTTCCATCCGCGATGCCTTGGACGATTTGATCATAGGCCAAGGAGTTTTGATTCGGAATCGTTTCAACCGGAATATTCAACGTGTCTGCCACTTGAGCGCGATGTTCGGCATTCAAAAAATCGCGACCGCCAAAAAGACCCGTGATATTCGCGTAAAGACGGGAGCCCATCGCGTTGCACTGGCCGGTGATGCTGTTCGCGCCGGTGCCAGGCCGGCCAATGTTGCCGGTCATCAGCGCGAGATTGATGATCGCCTGCGCGGTGCGTGTGGCTTCGTGGCTTTGGTTTACGCCCATGGTCCACCAGAAGGAAACCGCTTTGCCGCGGTGAATCATTTCGGCAAAACGATATAACTCGCCCACGGTCAATCCGGTTTCAGCGGCAACTTTGTCCGGCGTAAACTGTCGCGCGAAGGACGCGAAGGCAGCGAAGTCGGTCGTGTTTTTTTCGATGAACGTCCGATCAATCCAGCCGGTGTGAATGAGCAGATTAGCGATTCCGTAAAGCAGCGTCAGATCGGACTTCGGTTTCAACGCGACATGCTGCGTTGTGTTCATCGCCGTCTCGGTGCGGCGCGGGTCCACGACGATGATTTGCGGATTTTTTTTATTCCGCAATACGCGTTGCCACATGATCGGATGCGCGATGCACGGATTCGCGCCGACGAACACCAGCACATCACTCTCTTCAAAGTCCGCATACGTGAACGGCGGCGAGTCGAAACCGAAACTCTTCTTGTAGGCCACGTGCGAGGTGGCCATGCACTGGCGCGTGTTGGAATCGCAATGCAGACCACCCATGCCGAACTTGAACAGCGCGCCGAGCAAGGCCATTTCTTCGGTGCAAATCTGGCCGGTGCTGAGAAACGCGACGCTTTCACGTCCATGTTCCGCCATGATTTTTTTGAAACGGCTGACAAAAAGTTTTAACGCATCATCCCAACTGGTCGCCTTGAACGAACCGTTCAGTTGTCGAATCAGCGGCGTCGTCGCGCGATCAGGCGCGGCCAGCGGTGCGAGGGCCTCCCAGCCTTTGGGACAAGCCATGCCGAGATTGACGGGATAATCGAATGTCGGTGTGAGGTTCACCGCCGCGCCGTCTTTGAGATGAATGTCGAGGGAACAACCCGTTGAACAGAAACCGCAGGTCGAACGGGTCGTGGCGTCGGGTTGAAAATCCGCTGGAACTTTTCCGAGACCGAAATCACCGGGATGCAGTGTGAGTTCATCGGTTAACGGCCCGCTCCATTGGCGCAGAATGGAATTTTTGATTGGAGCGCCGAGCACCGGCTCGGCAAGTTGGAGTTCACGCTTCAGCGTGCTTTCGGAACAACCTGAAGGTTGGACTCCAGCATTTCGCGCCGAGCGGGTGCTCGGCGTTCCATTCAATCCGCGTTTCACGCGACGCCTCCGGGCATTCGCTTGCTCGCGCTGGCAGCGAAGAAAATGTATCGGCCAATGATTTCCGAACTGAATGTCGTCAGTGCGGCAATGCTTGCCCACCATGGAGCGGCGGCGGCAAAGTTGAAAATGGCCATGACGCCAAACAGCGTTGAAACCACGAACAACCCTGTGCGGGTTGGCGTTGTCCAGGTCAGCAATTCGCGAATCACGAGCGCGTTGAAATGAATCGGGCTTTGCGGATTCCGATCTGCAATCCGCAGTTCGAGCCGTCGCCAAATGAATAGCGCAGTGCGGATGATGGTGGCGATGAGCGCGGCGAACTGAGTTTGTGCTGCGAGGTTTGCGCCGGTTCGTTTTCCCGTCCAGCCGAGTGTGACCGCGGCGAACGTTGCGCCGAGCAGCAAGGTTGTGCCGAAAAAGTTTCCAAAGGCAAAACGCGGCAACCAGAACGGACGTCCGGTGTCCACGTAAATCATCGCCGACGCGAACACGCCCAGAAATCCAATCGCAGCGGCAAGCGGCAGCCATGAAGGTTTCAGCAACGAAACGAAGGCGGCAAATGCAAACAGATTGAACAAAATAATTTCGCGGCTCAGCCAGCTTTTACGCCAGCCGAGAAATGAGCGCCATGCTTTGAGTGGCTGACCCAAATGCAAAACAGAGGCAGTCAATCCAATGACGAGAAATCCGAATCCAACAGCGCTTAACTGCACCTGGCCATTTTTGAAACCGGTGCTGTTCAGCAATGAAACCGCGAGAAACAAACCGGCAGCGGATTGGGTCAACACCAGCATGACGACCAGCGGCCAATGCGGTTGATCGAGTCGCAGCGCGTCGTGATCGGCGGCGATGAGATTGGCGGGCGTTTGTTTTGAAATGTAACGGGTGGTCGGCAGCGTGAGGCGTGGGTTGGGCGAATCGGGAAGGAAGGTGTTCCGTGTTCCGTGTTCCGTGTTCCGTGTCGAACCGTCTCGGAATTTATTCTGAACTTCAGATTGTTCCACCAGCGTGATGCGAATGGCTTCGCTCGGGCAGGCCTGAACGCAAGCGGGCGCTTCGCCGACGGCCAGACGTTGGGAACACATGTCGCACTTGCGCACGATACCGAGACGCGAGGAATATTTCGGCACTTCATACGGACACTTCATCACGCAGTACTGACAGCCGATACATTGGTCATCGAGATGACGGACGATGCCGGTTTGCGGATCTTTGTCGTAGGCGAGCACCGGACAACCGTTCAGGCAAGCGGGATCAGCGCAGTGATGGCAGGCGGTGGTGACGTGATGCTGGACTGCATGTTTCGTGTTCCGTGTTCCGTCCACCCTCCGCAGTTCTGCTATGGAGGACGGGTGTTCCGCATGTTTCTCCATTGGAGAAATAAGCAATCCAACACTGCGCCAGGTTTCGGTTTCTTCGAGGCCATTCAGCGAATGACACGCTGTGACGCAGGCTTTGCAGCCGCTGCATTGGTCCAAATTAACCTCAAAGGCGTATTGCTCGCCTGATTTCGGCGTGGTGAGCGGGAGCAAATGGCGATACGACGCGGAACTTTTTTGGCCCGTGTCGTGCCACTGGGAAAAACGTTCGACCGCCGTTAAATCCCGTTGCTCCGCCAGCAGCGCATCAACCAAAGTGCGCGTTTCGTCTTTCACTGGCGGGTCAACGGTCATCATTCATTGGCGATTAGAAGTTCACGGTCAGTTGCGCATAGAAGAAATCCGCATCGCGCGAACCACGGCTCGGCGCGGACAAACTTTGCCGGATATAATCGCCCGTGAAGAAATGGCCGTAGCCGGCTTCGACTTGCGCAAAGCGCGTCACCGCCCAACCGCCGATGACGTCCAGTTCGGTGCCAACGAAGTTTCCGTAAGTTGGATTGACACCGTAAGTGGTGCCGGGAGTTGTTGCCGTGCCGCCCCGCGCAACTCCGCCGACGTTGTAAAAACTGTCATGCGTATCCGCGAGCCAGAAGCCGTGACCTTCCAGGGCGAGACTGACGCGCTGATGCGGCTTGAGTGTGAATATGCCGCGCACGTCATGAACATTTTGCAGCGAAACGAAATCCATGTAGCCGTAGAATTTGTGGTTTGTCGGGAAAAGATTTTCGAAGGTTTCGTGTTTGTCATCCTGCGGATTGCTGTCGCCGGAAGCGTAATCATATTCCAAACCGAAGCGTGGCGTGCCCCAACAATTAGCGAAGGTGTAACCGCCCTGCGCACTTACCATGAATGCCTGTTGGTTGAGACGATTGGTGGGCGCGCCAGCGCGTGTGTCTTTGAAATCGCCGAATTGATACGCGCCTTCCAGCGTATAGTCCCATCCGTGAAATTCGCCAGGCAACGATTTCAAACGCATACCAGCGGTATAAATATCGCGCGCGCTGGGCTGGGGAAACTGCGGGCTAGGCTCGGCCAGCGGAGCTTTGATGGAGGTGTTCCGCGCGAGCAAATAAACGTCGAGTGTGTTCTTCGGTACTTTGGTGGACGTGGCATAGAAGCCCGAAAAGAAATCGTAGTCGTTATCCACATTGAATTGTCCGTCCTCGGGAATCACTGGACGACTCACAAAAAAGTCCGCGCCGAACCACGGATTTTGCCAGCGAGCTTTCGCGGCATCGAAGACGCGGCCAATGTTGTTCCAGCCGAACGCGCCCACCAGCCGTTCTTCGCCATAACTGAGTTCCTGGCGGCCTACTTTCAATGAGAGCGGAAATTCTTTGTGATTGCCGAGCGTGACGTAAGCCTGATGCAAATCAATCGTGTCCGATTCCGGGCCTTGGCCTTTTTTCCTTACCGGCGCGGTGGCGGCGTAGCGATCATCGTCATCCACGAGACTGCTGCGACCTTCGACATAGATGCTCCACCATTTATCTGTGTAGCCGACATGCAATCGCAGGCGAGACATCAGGTAATCATTGGAAACGTCCGCGCCGCGCGCGCGAAAATCGAGTGATGTCGTCGCACCCGCGCCCACGCCGGCAAGGGCATATCCGGTTTTTGATTCATAACGGAGACGCAACGCGCCACCGACATCCCAGGCGCCGAGGTAAGGGTTTTCTTTGCGCAACGCTTCGTTGAAGAATCCGGGAAACGGCAACGGCGGTGGTGGCGGTGTGTATTGGGCGTGAACAGTTCCGGCCGCGCCCAATGCGAGCGCGCCAAGAGTGAGAGTTTTGCTGAGGCGACGATTTTTTCGTTTCATGCGTGGATAGTTTCAGGTTTGAGTTTGGTTCTGAGATTGGGAATTGAAATTGCCGGCGCGCCTGACGGCAGCGCACCGGGCGGAGTCGAATTGGGTTCCGGGATTTGCTCCGACTTCTTATGCGCGCGTTCTTCCAGGAAAGTCATGAGATGTTCGCGCAGGCGGTAATACTCGGGATCTTCCAATAGCGCGGCGCGATTGCGCGGGCGCGGAAATTTAATTTCCAGAATGTCGCCGACTTCGGCAGCGGGGCCGTTCGTCATCATCACGACGCGGTCAGCGAGAAAAATTGCTTCATCCACGTCGTGCGTGACCATAAGCGCGGTGACGTGATTGCGGTTCCAGACATCGAGCAAAACCTGTTGTAGCTCGATGCGCGTGAGCGAATCCAACATGCCGAACGGCTCATCGAGCAACAGCATTTTGGGTTTGAGCGCGAATGCGCGCGCGATGCCGACGCGCTGCCTCATGCCCTGCGAAAGTTCCGCCGGACGTTTGTGCATCGCATCGCCGAGACCGACGACGGTGAGATAGTATTCAACAATTTCGCGCCGCTCCTCTTTGCTCGCGGTGAAAAAAACCTGGTCCACGCCGAGCATGACGTTTTCAAAAGCCGTCATCCACGGCAACAGACAAGGCGATTGAAACACAATGCCGCGGTCGGGGCCGGGACCCGCGAGTTCTTTGCCCGCGAGAATAATTCCACCGCCGCTGATGTCGTTCAGACCGGCGACCATCGAGAGCACTGTGCTTTTGCCGCAGCCGGAATGACCGATGAGCGCGACGAACTCGCCCTTCTTAATCCGCAAATCAAAATCTTTGACGATGACTGCCGGGCCGTTCGGCGACGGATAGACTTTCGTCAGATTGGAAAGCTCGCAGTAGTCGCTCACGTCTCCACCTCCACGGTCTCGCGTTTGACTTCACTGCGACGAACGGGCCGGTGCCGACCGCCAAGAAAACCGCGCGGCGAATTCAAATCTTCCGGCTCAATGTCCGGCAAAATTAATTTCTTCGTGACCGATGCGTGACGTTCGCCTTTCGAGTTCAAAAGATATTCGATAACTTCCCGGCGAATCTCTTTGAAACGTGGTTCGTGATTCAGCGCCTTGCGATCGCGCGGGCGAGTCAAATCAATTTGAATGGACGGGCCAAGTGTCGCATTTGGTCCTGCACTTAATGGAATGATGCGGTCAGCGAGATAAATGCCTTCATCGGGATCGTTCGTAATCATCACGACAGTTTTTTTGTCCTCGATCCAGATGCGGGAAATTTCGTCCTGCAACGTCGCGCGTGTGAGCGCATCCAGCGCACTCAAAGGTTCATCCAGCAAAAGAATCTGTGGATCCATCGCCAGCGCGCGAGCCACGCTGACGCGCTGTCTCATGCCGCCGGAAAGTTCGCTCGGTTTTTTCCCGCGCGCGGGCGTGAGGTTCACCATACCGATGTATTTTTCGACGTGTTGTTGTTTTTTTGACGCCGCCCAGTTCGGAAAAACCTGGTCCACGGCCAAATAAATATTTTCGTAAACCGTCAACCACGGAAGCAGCGAATAGTTCTGAAAAACAATGCCACGATCCGGTCCTGGCTCCGTAATTTCCAGGTCGTTCAATTTAAGCGTGCCGGAATCAGGTTTAAGCAAACCGGCGACCAGCGAGATGAGTGTGGTTTTTCCAGCGCCGGAAAAACCAACGATGGCTACGAACTCACCCTTCTCGACGTTGAGATTGATGTCGCGCAAAATTTGCGAGCGCGTACCGTTCACGCCAAAACCCTTGCTCACATTTTTTAATTCCAAATAAGCCATAATGCTCAAGCGGTTTTAAATCTTTTCTCGACGAGGCTCATCATGCGATCGAGCACGAAGCCAATAACGCCAATCGTAAGGATGCAAAGGATGATGTGCTCATAGATCAATGCGTTGTATTCCTGCCAGAGAAAGCCGCCAACGCCGGGTCGCCCGGTGAGCATTTCCGCCGCGACAATCACCAGCCACGCGATT
Organism: Verrucomicrobiota bacterium; assembly: GCA_041166985.1. Classification (GTDB taxonomy): domain Bacteria; phylum Verrucomicrobiota; class Verrucomicrobiia; order Limisphaerales; family DASXHY01; genus DASXHY01. Next base: position 7,713 of record JBEEGR010000003.1, read on the forward strand.
CCCAGGCTCAGGCGGAAGCCGGTGAACATGTACGGCAGCGCCGACGGAATCAGGACTTTGAAAAGTGTTTTGGTCCGCGACAGTTTCAGCACTTTGGCCACGTTCAGGTAATCCTGGGGAATTGCCCGCACGCCGACCGCTGTATTCATTACCGTGGGCCACATGGAGCAGATGGCGATAGTGAACAACGCTCCGAGTTCAGATGCCTGTCGGCCGGCGCTTAGAAAAAGCACCAGTCCCAAAGGCAGCCATGCCAGCGGTGAAACCGGACGCAGGACCTGAATGATTGGATCAAATGTTTTCGTAAAAGTCTTGGAAAGTCCCAGGAAAAATCCAATCGGCGTGCCGATCAACAAAGCGATGAGGTAACCCTTCGCCACGAGAATGAGTGAATACCACGTGAACCGGAGGATACCCTGATCCATTTCCCCGCGTTTCGCGAATGGTTCAACAATGTAAAGCCGGCTGGAAACCCAAGTCTCCCTGACGTTCGGCAGATCTTTGATCAAGCCCACCCGCTTCTCCTGAAAGTACGGTTCGACCGCTTCCCACAGGGTTTTACCCTCGGGCAGAAGTTTGATCGACTCGAAGGTCCCCGCTTTCAGGAGGGGTTGGACCTTTTTCCAGAGTTCTTCACCGTTCGGAACCGCCGCCACGGCGATGTGGATCTCCTCAAGGCTGCCGGGTGTCCTCAGAGTATAAACCCTTTTCCCCGCGATAAGGTGCCAGAGACCCACGCAAACGATCGCTCCGATGATTGGCAGAATAAGCCAATCGAGTTTGAATTTCTTTTCGTTCATTGATGATCTTCTGTTCAGCCTTTGATATTCTTTACGGCAAACCCTTTGGCATAGGCTTCCAGATCGCCCTTTGGATTAAAGGCCACGCCGTCGAACAATGTTTCCGCATCGTTGTTTTCGCCGCCGTGCGTGTAACCGATCTCCTTCATCGCTTCCTCGTAAATGTCGGGGCGCATGACTTTCTTCGTGATGCCTTCGTAATCCGGCGCGCCAGTGACCAAACCCCAACGGCGATACTGGCTGAGAAACCATTTGCAATACTTCGGCTGCGGATAATTGCAGTTGCGCGTGCTGAAATTCATGAAGTAATCGTCCTCTTTTTTGCGACCGTCGCCGTAATCATAATGCCCTTGCAACCGGCCCAGAATCGTCTTCGCATCGCAATTGATATAAGTGGCCTTCGACACGATGTCACATTGCTCGGGACGATTGTCCATGTTGTCGAGCCAGACGCTCGCTTCATGCAATGCTTTAAGCGCGGCTTTGACCGTCTTCGGATTCTTGTCGGCAAACTCAGCAAGGAACGCGCAAACTTTTTCCGGGTGATCCTTCCAGATGTCCTGCGTGGAAACCGAAGTGAACCCGATGCCGTCGGCAATCGCACGCGCGTTCCAGGGTTCGCCGACGCAAAAGCCGTCCATCTTGCCGATCTTCATGTTGGAAACCATCTGCGCGGGCGGGACCACAATCAGCGTTACATCCTTGTCCGGATTGATGCCGCCGGCACCAAGGTAATAACGGGTCCACAGCGCGTGCGTCCCCGGCGGGAACGTCACGGCAAACGTGAGCGGCTCGCCGAGTCCTTTGGCCTTGTCCACAAACGGCCGCAGCGCTTTCGGATCGGCGCCCACTTTGCCTTTCCATTCCGTCTTCAGTGAAATCGCCTGGCCATTGCGATTCAGAATCCATGGAATAATCATCGGCTTCTTCGGCGAACCGGCGAGACCCATGGTCGAGGCGATCGGCATGCCGGTCAGCATGTGCGTGGCTTGAATCGTGCCGCTGCTGAGGTTGTCGCGGATGGCGGCCCAGTTCGCGCCTTTGGTCACGGTTGAGTTGATGCCGTATTTTTTAAACAGTCCTTTCTCGTGCGCGATGACGATGGGCGAACAATCCGTCAGCGCGATCATCCCGAAATTCATCGTCGGCGCTTCGGGCGCATCACTGGCGTACGCCGTCCCCATCCAGCTTTTTGGCAGACCGGCGAAGAGCGCGCCGAGCGTCAGGCCTTTGGCGGTTTTGCGGAGGAATTGGCGGCGAGTCAGTTCAGACGAGTTGGTTTTCAATTTGGATTTCATTTTGATTTTTGGATTCGTTGGCCTCGCGGGTTCAACGCGAGGCGGGCAATAAGATTTCTTTTTCCCCGGACACCGGGCGGTCAACGCCTGCCTGGCGCGCTATTGCTTTTGCTTTGTCGAAAATGTCTGCGCGGAATACACGCCGGCCGAGATCGAAATTCAGCGCGGAAGCATCCGGGCAAAGGCCGCTGTCGCGCATGTGATGCAACACCCATGCGACCTTTTCGCCGGAGGGTTCGTTGGCGCCGTAGCGTGAAAAAATATTAAAATCCATCACCGCGCGCACCATGTCATGACCGCAGTCGAACCGTCCGCGAATCCCGCTTTGCAACGCCGACACCGACGCCCCGACATATTGCGGACGGGCGAGCGTCACGATCAGCCGTTCGCGATTTTCCGGTGCGTCACAGAATTCTCCGGCCTCGAGCAAAGCCGCCATCAACGCCAGATGTTCTTCGTCCCGCTTTTCCGCAAACTCACGGCGCACCATTAAAACTTTTTCGGGATGATTCGGCTCCAGTTCCGCGCTCACTGCGGCGCACCAACCGACGCGCGCCTGCACGGCCATGGAATTCCAGGGTTCGCCCACGCAGAAGCCATCGAGATTTCCCGCCTTGAGATTGGCGACCATCTGCGGCGGCGGCACAATGACGATCCGCACGTCGCGGTCAGGATCAATGCCCGCCGAAGCCAGCCAGTTCCGCAGCAGGTAATGATGCGAGGAAAATGGATACACCGCCCCGAACGTAAACATCTTTTGCCCGCGCGAACGGTGGATTTCCTCGCACAGCGTTTCGCCATCGCGCACGCCGCGACGCCAGAGATCCTCCGACAGCGTGATTGCGTTCCCATTAAGATTGAGCACGAGCGCCGTGATGCAATCGCTCGCCACTGAATTCAATCCAAGTGTCGCCGCCACCGGCATGGACGCCAGCGCGTGAGCCGCGTCGAGTTCGTTATAGATAATTTTGTCGCGAATCGTCGCCCAGCCCAGTTCGCGGCTCAACTGAACCTGCAAACCGTATTTGCGAAACAGACCCAGTTCATGTGCCATCACCAGCGGCGCGCAATCCGTCAGCGGAACAAAGCCAAGTCGCAAGGCGGGTTTGATTGAAGTTGAAATTGATTTGGTCATAACACTGCAAATTTGTCCTTCACAGGACGTGGTTTAGCCGCGCATGTGCCAATCACCTGGAAGTGGCTCAATGAATGCTTAACCAAATTCCCATTGAAACGATGAACGGCATTCATATATGAACGGACCACTCGACAGTCGGCAGGTGCGCGCGTTTTGCGTGCTGGCACGAACGGGAAGCTTCACGCAGACCGCGCGGGAACTGCATCTCACTCAATCCGGCATCAGCCACTCGATGAAAGCGCTCGAACGCGATATCGGCTGCCGCCTTTTAGACAGACTGGGCAAAAAGGTCGTGCTCACGCAGGCCGGCGAACAACTTTTGCATCACGCGCAAAAGATTTTGCAGGAAATGGATAACGCGCGCGAATCGCTCGCACATCTCGGCAAATGGGGACGCGGTCGTTTGCGCATCGGCGCGAGCACCACGGCTTGCCAGCATCTGATTCCGACGGTGTTGCGCGAGTTCAAGGAAAGTTTCCCCGACCACGCCATCACCATCGAACCCGGCGACACGCCGGAAATGGTCAATGCCCTGTTGCGCCAGCGCATTGATCTCGCGCT
>JBEEGR010000004.1:0-2587 GCA_041166985.1 Verrucomicrobiota bacterium
TGGCATCCACGCGCGGCGGAAGCGAAACCATTCTGTTGGTCGAGGATGATCCCTCGGTCCGCATCGTGGTTCGAAGTGTCTTGTCGCGCCTGGGCTACCGGATCATCGAAGCGCCCACCGGCGTCAGCGCCCTCGAGGTGTCGCGACTGAACCGGGATGAAATCCGTTTGTTGCTCACTGACCTGATATTGCCGGACGGAATGAATGGAAAGGAACTGGCGGTCAGACTTCTACAGGAGAATCCCCAACTGAAAATCATCTACACCAGCGGCTACAGCACGGACATTGCCGGCAAAGACCTCCGGCTGGAAGATGGTGTGAACTTCCTCGCCAAACCTTTCGAAGCGCACAAGCTCGCGCAGACGGTTCGCGCACGACTTGATTCGTAAAATAATATTTAACTCGGGAGGATAACGTGTCGCCGTCCCTGAAATTCAGGCCGGCAAAACTCAAAAGCCTGGCGAGTGGAATTTTTTACATCGCAATTTTCTGAAGTGAGTCATCGACAAAACTCGCGAAATGACGGAAGGTTGCAAGTGACACGCGCATGAGAACAGGCAAAGAACTTATTTTGGCGACCAAACCCTTCGCTGCCGATTACACCGCGAAAAGCTGGTGGCACGTGCTTTCGACGGGGCTGCTTCTGGTCGCGGCACTCGTCGGAACGGTTTGGAATTTCAACCTCGCGGCCAAAATTGTTTGCAGCATTTTCTCCGGGCTGCTGATTCTTCGCTTTTTTGTCATCTATCACGACCAACAGCATGAAGCGATTCTGCCGCATTCAAAACTGGCGGAAGGCCTGATGTGGATTTTTGGAATTCTCGCGCTCAGTCCCAGCAGTGTCTGGCGCAGCTCGCATAATCATCATCACAATCACAATTCCAAGCTCCGCGGCTCGCACATCGGCTCGTTCCCCATCATGACCAAAGCGCAGTATTTCAAATCGCCGAAATCCAAACGCTTTGAATACCTGTTCATGCGCCATCCATTGACGATTCTGTTTGGTTACGTTTTCGTTTTTTTTCATGGCATGTGCCTTTATCCGTCCTTTAATGATCCGCGCGAACACTACGATTGCATCATCGCTTCCGTGCTGCATGTTTTGATTTCCGTGGCGATCACTTATTTCCTCGGCTGGCAGGCGTTGATTTTACTCCAGATTGTTCCGCACTTCATCGCCAGCGCGATTGGCACTTACCTGTTTTACGCGCAGCATAATTTCCCCACCGTTTCTTTTAACGACAATGCAGGCTGGACCTATGACAAAGCCGCGCTGGATTCCTCCAGCTTCATGAAGACCGGGCCGATCATGGCGTGGTTCACGGCGAACATCGGCTACCATCACATTCATCATCTGAATGCGCGCATTCCATTTTATCGCCTGCCGGAAGTTAAAAATAAAATCCCGGAATTAAAAAAACCGAAGACCACGTCGTTGAATCCGCTGGAAATAATCCGTTGCCTGCGCCTGAAAGTCTGGGATGTCGAAGCGCAACGAATGGTCAGCCTGCGCGAAGCCAAAAGACATTCCACGCCCAAAGCGCAGGAACAAGTCAGTGTCGAGGCCTGAGTCATTTCAGTTTTAAATTGTTCGCCGTGGTGGAGGGTTTCTGTTTAATTCCTGTCAAACTTAATCCATTTATTCTATGCCCATCACTGCATCTCAAATTGCCGAACAACTGCGTGGCGAAGTCATCGGCGACGGCTCGGTGGAATTGACCGGCTTGGCTCCCGCCGATTGCGCGCGACCCGGCGATCTCACCTTCGCGGAAAAAGAAACTTACTTCGCCGCCGCAGAACAAAGCCAAGCTGCGGCGATTCTGGTTTCAGGCGAGTTTTCTTCCGCAAATAAAGTTCTCATCCGCGTTCCGAACGCGCGCATTGCGATGGCGAAAGTGTTGCCGATATTTTTTCCGCCGGACAAACAGCCACAAGGCATCCATCCGAGCGCGACGATTGATTCGTCCGCGCAAATTGATCCCACCGCACACATCGGACCGCATTGCGTTGTCAGCGCGGGCGTGAAGATCGGCGCGCGTTCGGTGTTGATGGCCGGAAATTATATCGGTCGCGATTGCCAGCTTGGCGATGACGTGTGTCTGTTTCCGAATGTTGTGGTTTACATGAAATGCAAAATCGGCAATCGCGTCGCCATTCATGCCAGCACGGTGATCGGCTCGGATGGTTACGGCTATGTGTTTGACGAAGGGCGTCATCGCAAAATGTTGCAGGTCGGAAACGTGGTCATTCATGACGATGTGGAAATTGGCGCCAACGCAGCCATAGATCGCGCGGCGCTCGGCTCGACCGTCATTGGTCAGGGAACCAAGATTGATAATCTCGTTCACATCGCGCACAACGTCGTGATGGGACCGCATTGTTTGGTGATGGGACAATCCGGTTTTGCCGGCAGCACAACGTTGGGCGCGTATTGCGTCATCGCTTCGCAGTCTGGAATTGCCGGACATCTAAAACTCGGCAATCAAGCCACCGTCGGTGCGAAGTCTGGTGTGATGCGCGATATTCCCGACAAAGGAACCGTGCTCGGCATTCCGGCCACGCCGGACAAACAAGCCAAACGCCAAAT
>JBEEGR010000005.1:0-5782 GCA_041166985.1 Verrucomicrobiota bacterium
TGCCGTAATACATTTCGTAATCGGCATCGAACGAATTCGCGAGCGTGCAATCATACGTGAGCCGAACGCCATTCGGAAATTCAACAATCGCCTGCGCCGTGTCGGGCACTTCGCGGCCATCGTGCCAGAGTGTGACCGCGCCAAAGCCGGTCACCGAAACCGGCAGGCCGTCAAAAACCAAGCTGGCCTGGTCCAACTGATGCAAGCCAATCTCGCCAATCAGTCCGAGCGAAACGGCTTTGTCCAAACGCCAGTTCAGATTTTTTTCGTGCTCGGCATTCGGCGAGGTGAATCGCCAGCTTTGTTTTTTGTGCCATTGCGAACGGGCCATGACCGGTTTGCCCATTGCGCCCGAGCGGATGAACGGCAGCAGAAAATGGCGTTGCGGATCGGAGCGCATCTGCAACCCGGACTGGAAAACCTGTTTGCCGGCGGCTTTTGCGGCCAGCGCAATTTCGCGCGCGTCCTCGACTGTGTTTGCCAGCGGCGCTTCGCAGTAAACGTGTTTGCCGGCTTTCAACGCGGCGAGAACGATCTCTTTGTGCTGGTGCGTAGGCGTGGCGATGATGACGATTTTGATCTCTTTGTTGTCGAGAATGGTTTTGTAATCGTCGGTCCGTGTCGCGCCGGGAGCGTTGTTCCCGCTGCGCCGGAGCGAGGCCGGATACGTGTCGCAAATCGCTGCGATGTCTGCCTGTGGCAGTCGGCCAAGCGTGGAAATTATTTCGCGGCCCCAAACGCCGAGGCCGATCACGGCGCATTTAATTTTTGGCCCGTCGGATTTTTTTTCACCGGAGGTTTCCGGAACAGTCTCCGCAAACAGCGGCACGCCGCCGAGCAGCGTCATGAGGGTTGCGGCCGAACCGCCTTTGAGAAAGTCGCGGCGGTTGAATTCGTTTTCGTTTTCAGATGTTGTCATATCTCAATCGGGAACCGCATTAGTTTGTGCTCACTCCGCGCAGGTTTCAAGCAGAGTTCAACGAAAGTCCGTAGTCAGTAGTCAATAACTGTGTGTCATGCGTGGGTTCGGCTACGAACTATGAACTACCGACTCATTGAACAAACTTGCCTTGCTCCGCCTGCCGCCTAAGATTTATGGCACAATGACGCGAAGCAACCCGGAAAACCAATTCGCATGATTCGCTCGCTCGTATTCACAACGCAAGGCCGGCTGCACAGCAAAGACATCGAAATGTTTTTGATGCCGACGTTGCTGACCGACACGAATCTTTTTCTCTGGGTTGACCTGGAAAACCCGACGCCGGAGGAAGCGAAGTATGTGCTGGAGGAGGTTTTTCATTTTCACCCGCTCTCGATTGAAGATTGCATAATGGAAAGCGCGTCGCCGAAAGTCGAAGAATATGTGCCGAAGGAGGAAGACCGGTTCACGCCGTATCTGTTCATGGTGATTCACGCGGTGGATTACAGCCGCAAGGACGGCGTGTTCGCCACGCGCGAATTGAATTTCTATCTCGGGAAAAATTTTCTCGTCACTTATCACGACGTGCCGATCCGCAGTGTGTCCGTGACGGAAGAACAGGCCGTGCGCGGCACCATGCACATCGCGCGCGCGCCGGACCGCGTTGCCTACAACCTGCTCGATTCCATCGTGGATAATTACAAACCGGCGCTCGACGAACTCTCGCTGGAGATTTCCGAACTGGAACATCAGGCGTTACAAAATCCGAGCAAGGAAACGCTCAACAAAATTCTTCAGGTCAAAAAAGAAGTGCTGCACCTGCGCCGCATTATCGGCCCGCAACGCGAAGTGCTGGCGCGTTTTGCGCGCGGCGAGTTCAAAATCATCCGTCCGCATCTCGTGCCGTATTATCGCAATGTTTACGACACGTTGTTCCAAATTTCCGAACTCGCACAGCATTACACCGATTCGCTCACGGGCATTTTGCAGGTTTACCTGAACATGTCGTCCAATCAGACCGGCGAAGTCGTGAAGCTGCTGACGTTGATAACCGTCATCACGACACCGCTGATGATGATTGGTACGTGGTACGGCATGAACTTTCATGACATGCCGGAGTTGAGTTGGAAGCATGGCTATCGGGTGGCGGCAAGTGTCACCGCCGTTTCAACAGTCCTGACATTTTGGTATTTCAAAAAAAGAAAATGGTTCTAACCAATGCGGAATGCAGAGTGCGGAATGCGGAACGGAAATTTCACCGTTCACCGCGCCGGTTTGTTTTTCCGCATTCCGCACTCCGCACTCCGCATTAACATGGCTCCCAAATCCAGTTTTCTCGACAAAGTTCTCGGGCGCATCGGGCGGCTCGATACGGAAGGGTTGCAGACTGTCGTGCAACGGCTGGCGCGCGAGCGGACTTTTCTCGAAACGCTGTTCAACACCATCGAAGACGGCGTGCTCGTGGTGGATGAAACCGGGCGCATTCTTTATTTCAACCAGGCGGTCACGCAATTGATTGGTTTGCCTGCAAATGTCGAAGGCGATCCGATCACCAATTTTTTGCCCGAACTGGAATGGAAAAAAATTCTGCGCTTTGATTCGGCTGGCGGCGAACGCATCGCGCGGCACGAGTTCGAGGTCCATTACCCGCGCTCGCGTTTTTTGCGGCTCTATGCCGCGCCGCTCGATGGCGAGGCGAAGGGGAGTTCCGGCGTCGCCTTGATTTTACATGATGCCACGGAAGCGCGTCAGAAAACATTCGAAGCGATCGAGAGCGAACGGGTGCAGGCGTTGACATTACTCGCGGCAAGTGTCGCGCATGAAATCGGCAATCCGCTGAACGCACTGCACATTCATCTGCAACTGATGGAACGCGAGTTAAAAAAGTTGAAACTTGCGGAAACTCGCCGACCGACTCGCGTCGGCGGAAAAAACAGTTCGCAGGCTTTAGCCGATGAAAGCGAATCGGTCGATTCCGCCAGTCGAATGGAGCAATATCTCGAAGTGGCCAAGGGTGAAATCAATCGGCTCGATTACATCGTTACGCAATTTTTGCAGGCGCTGCGCCCAACACCGCCGCAATTGAAGCCTGCGTCATTGAATGAGGTGGTCCGAAAAAGTCTGGACGTATTGCAGCCGGAGTTGGACAACCGCGATTTGAATGTGAAGACAAAATTGCACGCGCGCTTGCCGCTCGCGCCGATTGACACGACGCAGATGCAACAGGTGCTGGTGAACCTCATCAAAAACGCGATGCAGGCGATGACCAAAGGCGGCTGCTTGTCGTTGCAGACCGGCGAAGGCGCGGATGGCGTCTGGTTGAGCGTGGCGGACACGGGCGGCGGCATTCCGCAGGAACAAATCAACCGCATCTTCGAGCCATTTTACACGACCAAGAAAAAAGGCAGCGGCCTCGGCCTGATGATTGTGCAACGGATCATTCGCGCGCACGGTGGCCGGATTGATCTGGAAAGCCATGTGGGCCGCGGGACGACTTTTCGCATCTGGCTGCCGCTACATGAACGAAAACCGCGTTTGCTTGAGGCGGGAAGCGCTTAACGCAAAGACGCAAAGGCTGGAAGGCGCAAAGAAGTTGAAGCGGGCCCATGAATAAGTTTACTTTGCGTCTTTCGCCGCTTTGCGCCTTTGCGTTAAAGTCGAAATCAAACCGTGGCTGAACAACCGACATTACTGATCGTTGACGACGAGAAGACGACTCGTGAAGGGCTGCGCGCGGCGCTGGAGGAGCGTTACGACGTGTATCTCGCCGACGATGCGAAGTCCGCGATGGAGTTGCTGGAAAAAGAACACTTTGATGTGTTGCTAACCGATTTTCGTTTGCCGAATGAGGACGGCATGAAACTCATCTCGCGGGCGAAGTCGTTGCCCAAACCGCCGATTTGTATTTTGATGACTGCCTACGGTTCGGAAGAACTCGCGGTGGACGCGATGAAACGTGGCGCGGACGATTACATCGCGAAAGGCCGTTTGCAGATTGATGAGTTGGAAATGCGCATTGCCCGCGCGGTGAAGCAGCAGAAGCTCGAGGTCGAAAATGTTTCGCTGCGGCAACAGCTCGATTCCAAATTCGGCCTGGAAAATATCGTCGGCGAAGCGCCGGTGATGCAGGAAGTTTTTGATATCGTGAAACAAGTCGCGCCGACGCGCGCCACGGTTTTGCTGCTCGGCGAAAGCGGCACCGGCAAGGAGCTGGTTGCGAAGGCGATTCACCAACTCAGCCCGCGCGCCAAAGCGCAGATGGTCAGCGTGCATTGCGCGGCGTTGTCGGCGTCGCTGCTGGAAAGCGAGTTGTTCGGCCACGAACGCGGCGCGTTCACTGGCGCGCACGAACGCCGTGTGGGCCGCATCGAACAGGCGCAGGGCGGCACCTTGTTTCTCGATGAGATCGGCGAAATTGACGCAACGATTCAGGTGAAGCTGTTGCGATTTCTGGGCGAACGCACGTTTGAGCGCGTCGGTTCGAACAAAACTTTAAGCGCGGACGTTCGCCTGATTGCCGCGACCAACAAAAATCTGGAGGAGATGGTCAAGGCCGGGACGTTTCGCGAGGATTTATTTTTCAGACTGCGCGTGGTGGAGATTGTGTTGCCGCCCTTGCGCGAGCGGGCCGGCGATGTGCCATTGCTGGCGCAGAGTTTTTTGCGCGAGTTCGCCAAGGAAAACAACAAGTCAGTCAAAGATTTCGCGCCGGACGCGATTGAGCTGTTGATGAAATATTCCTGGCCGGGCAATGTGCGCGAGTTGCGAACGGCAATTGAGCACGCGGTGGTTTTGTGCCGCGGGGATAAAATCGCGGCGCGCGATTTGCCGCCGTCGGTCCGCGCCGGCGTCGCCAATGCCGCCACGGACCCGAAACAAATGCTGGCGCGAAACGATTTGACGGTGAAAGAAGCGGAAAAACAGTTAATCATCCGCGCGCTGCAGGAAACAAAGGGAAATCGAACGGTGACTGCGAAAAAAATCGGCATGAGCCGGCGGACATTGCACCGCAAGCTGCACACCTATAACCTCGAGGACTTTTAACTATGATGCTGTCGTTACAGGATCTGATTAACAAAATTGAAGGCGCGGGCGGCTCGCGTTATTTGCGCTACGCGCTCGGCCTGCTGGCGCTGGTGCTGGTGCTGGTCGCGTATGATTTGCGTGCTTACCGCAACATGGCGGCGCCTGAAGCAATGGATGCGGCGCAACTGGCGCGGAATATTTCCACCGGCAAAGGTTACACCACGCAGTTTGTCCGCCCGTTCAGCATGTTTCTGGTAAAACGAGTGAATGAGCAACCCGGCGCGTCGGATCCATCGCGCATCAAAGCCGCGCATCCTGATATTGCCAATGCGCCGGTCTATCCGGTCGTTCTCGCGGGCTACATGAAGCTCGCGCCATTCAAATATTCCCTCACGAATGCAAAGACATTTTGGATTAATGGCGGCCGAACCCGCTATCAGCCGGATTTTTTAATCACATTGTTCAATCAGGTTCTGTTTCTGGCGTTAATTGTCGTGGTTTTTTTCTGGGCGCGGCGGCTGTTTGACAACGCGGTGGCCTGGACCTCGGCGCTCTTGTTGTTTGGAACGGAATTGCTCTGGCGGTTCAGCGCTTCGGGACTATCCACGATGTTGTTGTTGCTGATTTTCATGGGGCTGGTCTGGTGTTTGACGCTGCTGGAAAGCGAAGCGCGGGAACCAAAACGCGGCCCGGCCTGGCTGTTGATTTTTGCCGGTGCCTCTGGACTGGCGGTGGGGGTGGCCTGTTTAACCCGCTATTCGATGGGCTGGCTGATTATTCCGGTCGTGGTTTTTCTGATTTTGTTTTCGGGTCCGCGCCGAATCATGGTTTCGTTGG
>JBEEGR010000006.1:0-6598 GCA_041166985.1 Verrucomicrobiota bacterium
GTCTTGGATCGCTTCGCCGACCAGAAACCCATGAAGATCGTGGCGAACACTGTGATTGCGCTGAATGTGAGGATGTAGAGATCAATCTTCATAAATCAGAACTGTGTCCCGCGAAGAGGCGAAGCAGGCGAAGATGGGAAAGTTGAAGAAGCTGTTTTCTTCTCGTCCTTCGCAGTTTCGCGGAACCAAATTGGCTTTCCTTCCAGTCCATTCACGACACGCGTGATTCCACCCTTGAGCAACGGCACATTGAAGTTGATAAGGAAGCCAAGCTGCAATGGAACCAGGCGCACATAGTTGTTCGTGATTTTTTTAAATAGCGGTGTGACGGCTTCGACGGATTTCAATTCCACGAGCACGAGATTTTCCACTATCAGGTCAGCGCGAAAGCCAACATCCAATTGCTGGCCTTGGTAAAACACCGGGATGGCCTTCTGCGCCTCGACATACAACCCGCGCTTGCGCAATTCCATTGAAAGCGCCGCTTCGTAAACCGACTCAAGCAAGCCGGGACCAAGCACTGAGTGAACTTGAAACGCGGCATCGAGAACCTGTTTTCCCACCTGCTCGACTTTCATGGTTTTTCCTTCGCCCCTTCGCGGGACATTTCTTCAACTTCCTCTTCTTCGAGTTTAATCGAACGCCGGATGAAATAGAACGCGATGCACCAAACGATTGGAAAGAAACTGATACCCAACACAAACCATGTGAGTGTAAAACCGAAAATGCGTTTCGCCATCAACTCAGGAAAGAAATAATTCGCCAGCGGCAAACCCAGCAGCACAATCAGAAAAGCCGCCGCGCAGGTGATGGAAAGCCGGAGTTGTTTGCGCATCAGCGAATCAAGAAACGCCTCACTGTGCAAATCTGTTTTCGAAGAATTCACGCTGGAGGGTTTAGCAAACAGCGCGTTGAATGACAACGGATTGTTTACCGGCTCACAATTTTGTATCAGCCAACTGAAGCAATCGCTCGAACTGTTCCCGCGTCAGAGGCGATACGGAAAGTCGTGACTGACGCACGAGCTTCATCTCTTTTAAAACTTTGTCCGCTTTGATTTGGTCGAGAGTGACTGGGTTTTTCAAAGCTTTCTTTGGAACTAAATCAACACACGACCAGTCGCCTTCCTCAGCGGTCTTGTCGGGATAAGCTTCTTTGTCCACGCGAGCGATGCCCACAACCTGTTTTTCGGTCACGCTGTGATAAAACAAAACGGCGTCACCCTTCTTCATCGCGCGGAGATTGAGTCGCGCGGCGAAATTGCGGACGCCGGTCCACGCCGTCTTGCCGTCCTTCACCAAGTCCGCCCACGAGTAAGCTTCGGGTTCCGATTTCACGAGCCAGTAATTCATGCCCGAGTAAAACAACAAAGAAACCAAGAAACAAAGAAGATTATTAGCCGTTTTGAATCTTTGTTTCTTGGTTCCTTTGTTGTTAGTTTTTCCCCGTGGACATCGCCACGAACCTGAAAACAATTCAACAGTGCATCGCTGCCGTGTGTGGGCGAGCGGGACGCGATCCGGCGTCAGTTACGTTGCTCGCGGTCGCGAAAGGCCAGCCGCCGGAAGCGGTCAGCGAAGCGGCAAAACTCGGCGTGACGTTCATCGGCGAAAACAAAGTGCAGGAGGCGAAGGCGAAAATTCCTTTGTGCTCCGGCAAATTGCGCTGGCATTTCATCGGGCATCTGCAATCGAACAAATGCCGCGATGCGGTCGAGCTTTTCGAAATGATTCAGAGCGTGGATAGCCTTGCCCTCGCTCGCGAAATCAGCAAACGCGCTGAGCAAGCGGGCAAGACGATGCCAATTCTGCTGGAGGTGAACGTCGCGGGTGAGGCGAGCAAGTTTGGTTATCAGCCCGAACAAATGCTGGCGGAGTTAGCGGAACTCAACATGCTGCCGCGAATCGAAGTTCACGGATTGATGGCGGTGCCGCCGTGGTCGCCGGTGCCGGAGAATTCGCGTCCGCATTTTCGGCGACTGCGTGAGTTGAAGGAACGGGCCGAGCAGGTGCTCGGCGCTCCATTGCCGCATTTGAGCATGGGCATGAGCGGGGATTTCGAGGTGGCGATTGAAGAAGGCGCGACGATTGTGCGGATTGGGACGGCGTTGTTTGGGGCGAGGGCGAAAGCGAAAATGAAAGATTCGCCCCAAGACACACTTTGACCATTTATTTTCGGACATCTCGCAATGCTTTCGTAGCAAAGTAAATTCCACCGAACATAAATAAGATTCCGAAACTGATGTAACCAACTTTTTCTCCCTGCGTGATATAGACCGTGCGAGGCTGACCAATTGGACCGCCACGTGCCGTGTGTTCTTGGCTTTGATAACTTTCTCGTTGAGAGAGACCGAAACTGCCCAAAGCACCAACTAAAAGGAAAATTGCGAGCAGCTTGTTCACGAACCTAAGTATTTTCAAAAACATGATAGTAGGCAATCAGATTTAGCTTCACTTTCCGCCGCGATTTTTTATTATACGGTTGTGACTGTTGACAGTTTTAAAGAAGAAATGGCGCAAGCCATCAAGGCGTATGATTTATACGTCATCAATATTGATAAAATCCCCGAAGAGTTCGAGGCCTCGCTGAATTCCCTGATGGCCAAGGCGATTAAAGCTTACGAAAATCGCGGCCCGCAACTCCGCCACGGCATCGCACTCGACAAACAGGTCACTGTCATTCTCAGTCAGAGCGACACCTCCCGTCCGTTGTGCGGGATTTATTTCAATCTCCATTCTCCATATCAGAAACAATCGCTGCCGAAAACTGTGGTGCCGATTATTGAAGCCATTGGCGAGGGACGTCCGAATTCGGAGAGTTGACTGGCCCGGTGGAAATTATTTCTCCCGCACGTCATCGTCTTTTTGAGCTTCTCCGGAAACGATGTCTGCCACGGTGTTCTCGTCACGTTGCGGGCCGGTCACTTTGAGTTCGCCCACGCGGCTTCCATTTCGATACACGCTCAATCGCTGATCGAGGGTGGGCACTTGTCCGAGAGGAAACGTCAGCACTACGAATCGGAGGCTCGCATTCAGCCACACGACCTTGCCTTTCATTCCTTCTTCGGGCAGGACGGTAAATTTTGAATCCACAGAGAAGGCATTGGTCGAAATGTCTGCCGAACCGGTCAGGGCGGGCGTTTGCGAGGATTTTTTTCCGCCACAACCTCCGCCAATGATAAGACCCAGGCAAATAATCAAGTGAAGCAGACTTCTCATAGCGAGAGTTAAACAGGCGCGAATCGGACGTTCAACTCGCATTTGCCTGGAAGTGCGTTGAGAAGCGATGGCAACTTTTAAATGGAGCGCGGCTGTGTCGCAGACCAGCCGTAGCGCATGGCGGATACAAAATGACGTCGAATTTTTCACGTTCATTCCATGGCGAAGCTGCTGCGGCTGGTCTGCGACACAGCCGCGGTCCGTCACCACGGCTTGACATCCGCGCGCTTCCTTTCGAGTTTGACCGGGATGAAGTCACCTGAACTGATCAAGCCGCTGGCAATTTCATTTGTCATCGCACTCCTGCTCTATCTTGTTTTTTACAACGGTATCGAGCATCGCCGCACGCGCAAAGGCCCGTGGCAGGTCAGCTTTACGAACAATGCCAGCGGCGCTCCGGCCATCCTGATCAATCAGCCAACCCTCGCTATCACGAACGTCGAGATTGTCTTCCCAGCGGAAACTGCGGGAACAAATTCGATGGCATCAATTGATTGGGCGCAGCCGCGTCCCGTGCCGTTCGAGGTTCCCTTCGGCAAATGTGTTTTCATGGACACAACCTTTCTGCCGGGATCGTTGGTGTTTGAAATTTTCGGCCACGAGATTCAATTGATTCCCCGCATGCTTACGATTGATAAAAAGGAACAACCCTGGCGATCGAATACCACCGTTCCAATCACCAATTCAAATGCGTTAAACCACGCCACGAATTAATATTTGGAAGTTAAAATGAAATTTTCTCTCAAAGGAAAATGGGTGCTGATTACCGGGGCGTCGAGCGGCTTCGGTGCGGCGGCCGCGCGGGCGTTCGGCGCAGAAGGCGCAAATCTTTTGCTCGGCGCGCGACGCGTGGAGCGGTTGAAGGAAGTCGCTGCTGACGCGCGCAAGGCTGGCGCTGGCGAGGTTTGTTTTCATCGGCTTGATGTAACGAAGACGGCGAGCGTGAATGCTTTTATCAAATGGACACTTGCGAAAACCAAGTGCGTGGACGTGTTGATTAACAACGCCGGCGGCGCGCACGGCGCAGATTATGTCGCCGATGGCAAAGACCGCGATTGGGAAACGATGCTGCAAACGAATGTGCTCGGCATTTTGCGAATGACCCGAGCGACGTTGCCGCTGATCCCGCATGATTCGGGCAGTTACATCATCAACATCGGTTCGGCAGCGGGTCGCACGGCTTACGAAGGCGGCGCGGCCTATTGCGCGGCGAAAGCGGGCGAGCTGCAAATCACTCGCGCATTGCGGCTCGAACTGAATGGCACCGGCATTCGTGTTGGTTCGGTGGATCCCGGTCTCGCGGAAACAGAATTTTCCCTCGTGCGCTTCAAAGGTGATGCCGCGCGCGCCAAAAAAATGTACGAAGGCACGCATCCTTTGGTGGCCGAAGACATCGCGGACATTCTCGTCTGGGTTGCGAGCCGTCCTCCGCATGTGAACATTGATGAACTGCTCGTCAAACCGGTGGATCAGGCGGCGATCTACAAACTTTATCGCAGGACGAAACGTTAAATCGTCAATTGTTGCATCGTTACATCCCGGGCGAGCTTCACCGATGCAACGCTTACACTCCCCGATTCGCGCGCCAGAGCAATACCATTCCCGCCGCCTGAAAAATAAAATTCGGGAGCCACATCCACAAATGCGGCGCCAGTTCCGGATGCGATGACATTGACTGGCCAATGATGAGAAACGTGTAATAGACGAACACCAACGCCAAAGCGATCGCGACGCCGACGTTCGTTTCACGCCGATGCACACGGATGCCGAGTGGGATTCCGACGAGCGTGAATCCGAAACAGGCGAATGAAAATGCGACCTGCCGATGCATCTGGATGCGGATCGGCTCGGTCATGTCGGAGGGATTGCGGCTGGTTCTCTTTTTCTTGCCCGTCGCCTCGTCCGGATTTTTTTCGAGCAACGGCGGATTGATGCGGCTGTTCAATGTGTGAAGTTCATCCTGTAATTGCCGAAACGTCATGTCGCTGATGCTCGGTTTCCGGTCCGCTTTTTCAGAGGCATTCAGATCCAATCGCACCGTCATGACACTCGCCGAACCGAGCTGCCCACCGGCGAACATCGTCCCGGCGGCATCAAACAGGTCTAAAACAATTTCCTTGTTGGTCGTATCCAGAGAAATTTGTCCGCGCGGCGCATGAACGGTGGTATTCCGATTCGTGCCGTCCGCCAATTCGTACAACCAAACGTCCTCCAGTTTTTGTTTCCGGTTTTTGCCAACATAGATGATGTAAGAAGGCTTGCCGGGAAAATTCATGAAACGACCTTCCGGCAGTTTCGCAGTCGCAATCGCGGCTTTTAGACTGAAACGCAGTTCATTGTAAGCCACCCGGCAGCGCGGTGCGACTTCCAGGTTCATCCATGCGCTCACACCGCAAAGCAACAGGCTCAAAATAATTATCGGACTAATCAGCGACAACAAACTGACGCCACTGGCCCGCGCCGCCGTCAGTTCCTGATCCGCGCTGAAACGGCCAAAGGTCAACAACACCGCCG
The DNA here is from genome assembly GCA_041166985.1 of Verrucomicrobiota bacterium. Classification (GTDB taxonomy): domain Bacteria; phylum Verrucomicrobiota; class Verrucomicrobiia; order Limisphaerales; family DASXHY01; genus DASXHY01. The sequence goes on from JBEEGR010000006.1 coordinate 5,733, forward strand.
TCAACATCGCCATCGGCAGCGCAAATCCCAAAACAAACGGAATCAGCAATGCAAACGCCTTGGCAATCAGCCAGACGGTGGCCTGGCCGCTGACGAGCAGAGGGAGAATTTCCCGCAGCGCATTGCCCAGCAACAGCACAAACGTAAACACAATCAACGTCATCACCAGCGAGGCGATGACTTGCCGCAATAAGTATCGGTGCAGTGTTTTCACGTGTGCTACAAGACCCTAGAGGCTGGAAACGAAATCGGAAATATCAAAATAAAAGTTGGTTTATCGAACCGAAATGAAGACTGGTGGCAGGACCCGGAATTGAACCGGGGACACAAGGATTTTCAGTCCTCTGCTCTACCAACTGAGCTATCCTGCCATCAGGGGCGCATATTGAACTTAGCTTTGCTTTGAATGGCAAGAGCGGAATTCAACAGTTCACTTTTCCACAATCCAAAGCAGCGTCAATCAAGTCCTGTAGATTTCTGTTTCTGCCGGGCGGCCTCAGCACGCCTACGTTTGGCAATGAAAACCGCATTCAACCAGATCACCGGCAATGTCACATAGCAGAATCTCGCAATGAACCAGAAGGTTAAGATGAAAACTCTGGCCAGTGCCAAAGCATAAAATCCCAATGAAGTAGTTGCCTTTTCAGGATCCGGGCCAATCGGGATCCAGGAAAGAAAAGAAATAAAAAGACATAGCGGAAAAACCAAAACATAAATGCTCAATGCGCTCTGTAGCATACACTTCAGCATCAGCGATGCTTTGGAACGGTCGCGAGCTTTTGGATAAATATCCCCGTCGCTCATGCCCTTGGATGCGCCTTATCGTAAGCCTTCTTCAATCGCTCCGTCGTCAAATGCGTGTAAAC
>JBEEGR010000007.1:0-9610 GCA_041166985.1 Verrucomicrobiota bacterium
CCCTCGACTTTCTCAAACGCGATGCCGAATTTGTTTTCGTAAGTGCCGGTCGTGATTTTCGCGTGGGTCTTGGCTTCCACATTGGGATTCACGCGCACGGCGACAGGCGCGATTTTTTTCAAACGAGCGGCGACGCGGTTGATGCGTTCCAGTTCCGGTTCGCTTTCGGCGTTGAACGAATAAACGTTTTGCCGGAGCGCAAATTCAATTTCATCCTCCGTCTTGCCGACGCCGGCAAACACGCATTTGCGGGGGTCGCCACCGGCAGCGATGACGCGCTGCAACTCGCCGCCACTGACAATGTCGAAGCCGCCACCGAGATTCGCCACCACGCGCAACACGGCGAGGTTCGAGTTCGACTTCATCGCGAAGCAGACCAGGTGATCCAGCGGCGCCAGCGCCTGGTCGAGCTTTTGAAAATGGTCGGTTAGCGTGCCCTGCGAATAGACGTAAAGCGGGGTGCCGAATTTTTTCGCCAGCGATTCAACCGCGACATTCTCGCAATAAAGTTTTTTTCCAACGTAATGAAAACCGTGCATCGCTTAAGTGTAGCGGCGCTCTGGGAGCGTCGCCAGTAATTTGCGGCGGTCAGACCGCCGCTACAGTTCAGGGTTCAAAAAACACAACCCGCCGGACAAAAATCCGGCGGGTTGGATGAAAAGCCGATTGTTATGGTTCCGCAATAATCTTCGCGCGCTGCTCGTGATATTGCTGCGGCGTGATCTGGTCGGCGTTGTATTGCTGCAACAATTGTTGCAGGCGCTGCTGCTTGGAACCGGTCAGCGATGATGGCGGGACTTCCAGCGGCGTGTACTGCGGAGCCGGGGAGGAAACTATGCCCTTTGTGTTTTGAGATTCGGCGGCGCTCGCTTCAGCGCGTTGTTTTGCGACCAGCGCATCCATTTCAGCTTTGGCAGCGGCCTGTTCGCGCGTTATGACTTCAGCGTTGTTCGAAACAGTGGGAGGCGGAGTTTGATAAATAACCTCGGAGCCGCGTTGCCTGGTCTCTTCGGCGCGGGCTTTGGCGTCGGCCTTTTCTTTCGCCCGGGCATCCGCTTCGGCCTGTTTGCGCTCGCGGACTTCCGCGTCGCGCCGTTCTCTTTCGATGCGGGCGGCTTCTTTTTGTGCGGCTTTGTCAGCTTTCACGTCCGTTGATGGAGCGGGCGGCGGCGTGCTCGGTTTGGCCGGCCTGGAAACCGCAGGCGGGTTTTCGGTCGGCACATTTTGAATTTGCATCTCCCGCATTTTTTCTTCCAGCGCCTGGCGCGCTTTGATCTGCGCTTCGTTATCCTGGGCGTGAAGAAGAAAAGGACTGGCTGAAACAGCCAGAACGCAGGCCAAAAGAACACTTCGTGAAATCGGCATAAAACCTTAATTACGAAAAAAAAGTCCGCGATGCAACAGGTTTCCCGGGGTCATCCGCCTCAAGACGCCGTGGCCAGCTTGGCCCAGGCGCGTGGAAAAGGATAGCGGAGGATGGATTGAGAAATGATTTTGCGGACTTCGCCACGGGTTATTTTGATGCGCTGCTGCGGGTCAAGCACATTGCCGAGGCGCAGGCGATCAATGGTTTTTCGGCCAATCAAAATCGGCCAGGCGCAGGCGAGGCGAACGCGCATTTGGCAAAAGGGAATCCGATTGGTGTATTCCCAACCCGCCGCCAGATGGGCTTCGGCGCGATCAAGCCATTCATTGTAAAGCGGGCGCAACTTCGGTTCGGTTTCCGGTTTCAGCAGATCTTCCGGTTTCAGCCCCAGCGCGGATAATTGTTCGTTCGGCAGATAACAGCGGCCCTGTACCAGATCTTTCGGCAAGTCGCGCAAAATGTTGACCAACTGCAACCCTTTGCCAAAGCGGACGCCATTCGCCAACAGAAAAGCGTCATCGAGATTCGCGTCTGGAAACAAATGCGCGCGGCACATCTTCGTCCAGAATTCGCCGACGCAACCAGCCACGCGATAAGTGTAGTCGTCCAACTCAGCGGCAGTTTGCAGGGCGATGATTGGTTGGAGTCCAAGCTTTAGCTTGTCCCCGACACGCTGAAGCGTGGACTCCAACGGCGCAAAACGTTTCAAATCCAATTCCTGCCCGCTCGTGATGGTGGTGAGAACTTCGCGAACAAGGTTTTGATCCGGCGCAGACAACGTGTTCAGCAGCGAAAGGCTTTCCTCACATCTTTCCAGGAGAACGCGTTCGGCGGGCGAACTTTGGTTTTGCGCGAGTTCGCCGAAATCCAATGGAGCTTTGCTGCTGCCGAGAATTCGTTCACGCAACTGGTTTAGGAGTTCCAGCCGTCGCTCCAACGAAACAATTTCCGTATCGGCAATCGTGTCCGTCGTGCGCGCGAGTAGATAGGCCAGGCCGATTTGCGGACGAATGGCGGCGGGCAACACACGCAACGTAAGATAAAACGAGCGCGACACGTCCTTAAGCAGGTCAGTGAGTAGTTCGTTTGCCATCCGCGAAATGAAACACGGATTGGCTGTAGATGTCAGCACTGGATTCAACAGAAGCCAACAAAGGAAACGAAGGAGTCAGAAATCAATCACATGCTTTTGATCGACGACAAATTGCAGTTCGCCGCTCGTGCCGAGTTTGGGGAGGGATTTCATTTCAGATTAAACTAGGGTTGGCATTTCCAGTCCCGAAGGGACGCCGGAAATTAGCCAGCCACGAAGTGGCTGGAACATCCGATTTAAGCCGTTGCGTCCCGGAGGGACGCTGGAGGTCTCACCACAAATATTTTTCTTCATAATCCACGCCGTGTTTTTTGAGGAACATGACATACTCATCCTGAAAAGTTTTTGATCGGTGATGTTCCGCCTGATTCGCAATGTATTCTTTCACTGCCGCGCAATTTGATACACTTACTGTGAACGCAGCATAACCTTGCTGCCAGGCAAAATCTTTCAACCCAATCGTTTCATGAATCCAACGTGAGGAAGACTGCTTAATGTCCTGAACGAACGAAGCGAGTGCATGAGTTGCGCGTAAACCGGCCAGAACATGAACGTGATCCGCAGTGCCGCCAATTGCCTCAGGGATTCCATCAGCGGCGCGAATTAGCCCGCCGATATATTCATGCAATCGGTTGCGCCATTCGTCGGCAATGAACGGGTGCCGATCCTTCGTGCTGAACACGATATGATAATGAAGGCTTAGGTGTGTTGAGGGCATAATCCAGACGCCGCAGAGCGGCACTGGAAATTAGCCAGACACGAAGTGTCTGGTAAACAAAGAAACGATTTTGTCGGAGGGACAAGGGAAATGAATCGTATTTGTTACCTTTCCTCCGTCCCTCCGGGACTCATAATGATTTTATTCCAATCTTCCAGCCACTTCGTGGCTGGCTAATTTCCAGTTGTGCCTTCGGCACGATTTTTTGTGCCGGGTAGTTTACCTCGAAAACCGTAAACAATGCCCAAGATGCCGGAAATCGGGGTCGCAACTTCTGCCGTGACGGTTAGAGCTTCCGCTAGAGGATCACCCCTTTGAAAAGAAACGATTGAGGCGATAACAATCCAAACCGTCATTGGCAGGCAGAAAAATATTATTGCCCACGATATAATCAATATAATCCGTCTCATTCGGATATTTTCTAACTAAGTTGCTTACGCCATCTCGCAAACTGCTTCTGAATTTCTTTCGGACTTGGCGCGCCGATGAGATTCCGCCGCGCCATGGCTTGTTTCAAATTGAAAACGCCCACCGCGTCGCGGGCAAAGGTTTTGTCCACCGATTGCAATTCCGCGAGCGTCAGTTCATTCAACGGCTTGCCGGTTTTTTCCGCAAGCGACACGACGGCGCCGACGACGTGATGCGCCTGCCGGAACGGCATTCCTTTTCTGACGAGGTAATCGGCGAGGTCCGTCGCAAGCAAAGCGGGATCGTTCGCGGCGGCGGAGCAGGCCGGACGATTTATTTTTGTGTTCTGCAACATCGCGGTCACGAGCCGAACCGTGGCACGCACGGTGTCGGTCGTGTCGAACAGCCGTTCTTTGTCTTCCTGCAAATCGCGGTTGTAAGTCATGGGCAACCCTTTCAGCAACGTCAGCAGCGAGACGAGATTGCCAATGACGCGGGCGCTTTTGCCGCGCGCGAGTTCGGCGATGTCCGGATTTTTCTTTTGCGGCATCAACGATGAGCCGGTCGTATAAGCGTCGGCGATTTTGATGAAATTAAATTCGCTGCTCGCCCAGAGAATTAAATCCTCGGCCAGTCGCGAAAAATGCACGGCGATGAGCGCGGCATCAGCGCAGAATTCCACAGCAAAATCCCGGTCGCTCACGGCGTCCATGGAGTTTTGCGTGATCTTGGCTTTGCTTTTGGCATCCACAAAGCCGAGCAGCTTCGCGACGAGTTCGCGATTCAGCGGCAGCGTGGAACCGGCAATCGCGCCGCTGCCGAGCGGGCAGACGTTCACGCGCAGGAAACAATCTTCGAGCCGTTGCGCGTCGCGTTCGAGCATTTCAACATACGCGAGCAAATGATGCGCGAGATAGACCGGTTGCGCGCGTTGCAGATGCGTGTAACCGGGAATCAGCACGTCGCTGTGTTGCGCGCCGAGTTCGACGAGCGCGGATTGCAACCGGCAAATTTCTTTTGAGAGTTCGATGATTTCATCGCGCAACCAGAGCCGCACGTCGAGCGCGACCTGATCGTTGCGCGAACGGCCGGTGTGAAGCTTCGCGCCCGCCGGCACGCGCCGGGTCAATTCGGCCTCGATATTCATGTGGACATCTTCGAGTTCGGATTTCCACGAAAATTTGCCCGCTTCGATTTCGCCGCCGATCGCATCCAGCCCGCGCAGAATGGCGGTCAACTCGGCTTTGGTGAGCACGCCGATTTTTTGAAGCATCGTGGCGTGCGCCATCGAACCGAGAATGTCATGCCGCCAGAGCCGCCAATCGAACGAAATGGATTCGGTGAATTGCGCCACGTCGGCTGCCGGGCCGCTGGCGAACCGTCCGCTGCGAGAGACTGGAGAAGTTTTTTTCATGCCTTTAAACGGAATTGAATGTGGGTAATCAACGCGGGAAAGTCACGCACGAACAAGGAATCAACGATTCTTCCGCGCACGAATCACCCTAAAGACCACTGACGCGATCCAAGCAGACAAAAGAAAGATTATAAGCGTCGGCCCTATCTTGGTTCCCCATGCAACACGAAGGTGTTTGTTGATTAAATTGACCCGCTCTTTCAACACTTCAGATTGCGGAGAGCCTAACTGAACTGCTTTTTGGAACGCGGCAACTGCCAGATGAAGGTTCCTTCTGTAGCCCCAATCACCCAGACACGCCAACCCGAGCATTGTAAAACAAGCTGGCTCGCGGGGATTTAGTGTCGCCATGTAAATTGCACCGGCTTGAAGGTTGGTGTCTCCAGCCAGGTTCCACTTGAAGCGGTAGGAAGGCACTTGGCTTCGTGAATTTGTCGGGCTTAAGATGTTGGCGGTATTGACATGGTTTAGTGGGAGCAGGCTTAACTTGTTCCATTCTCCGTGCAGTGCAGCCTCCGAAAACTCATCCACGTAAACGTGATTTTTTTGGTATTCCTTATCTCGAATCAAATATTGCAGCAGTGCCAAATGATATTTTTCCAAACCGAAATGAGCCTCGGGATTTATTTCCAGATCGCGCGCGATTTCTTTTTCCGCATCCGGATAACGTCCAGCCAGGTGATACGCCGTGCCGAGGTTTGCATGGATGCCGTAGTCGTCTGGAAATTTTTCTCGAAGCGGCTCCAAAATCTTGATGGCCGTTTCCAGTTGGTTTAATCGAATGTAAGCGCCGGCCAGATTGTTCCACCATTCAGGATCGTTTTCGTGGCGATCGGCTTCGAGAGTTTTGATTCGTTCCTGAAGGCGTTGTGGATTTTCAGGTTCGATCGTCGTGCCAAGAATAACCTTGGCAATGTCGGGACTCTTGTGTTGCTCTTGCGAAAGCGTGTCCGCGTCCCAGATGCAAGCGACGGCGCTCAGTTCAACGAAAAGCAGAAGCAAAATCCTCAGCAGAGTTTTCATGTGGCTGCGGAAATCTGCGACGACATTCGGAAAAAGTCACTTCTAATCAGAGTCGCGCGAAGGTGGCGAAGGTGGCGAAGGAATTCAGAATGGTCTTTCTTCGCGGCCTTCGCGCGACATTAACGATGCTTCACGAAGACGATGAAGATGCCGAGGCCGATGAGAAAGAGGAACACGGCCAGAGCGATGACGCGGTTGCGGGCGACGCGTTTTTCGTAACGCATCGGGCGCAAACCCTGCACGCCACCGGCGGCGAGATAATTCACGAGCTTGGGATTGGTCGTGGTCGGGCCACGAAAATGATTTTTGATGCGCTGAATCAACGCGGGCAAATCGTATTTGCGGACGCCGAGTTCGTTGTAGTGGTCGGGCGTGCTGGCGGCGTCGCTGCGGGCTTTCAAACGGTTTTGATCCACTTCCTCGAAGATTGGTTCAGTTCGAGTTTCGGGTTTCCCGCCTTCGCTACGCTTCGGCGCGGCAGGCGCGTTTTGAGTTTCAGGTTTTTGCCCGCGCTGAATTGTTTCGCCGTGAGGAATCGCCGTGGAGCGAAGGCGCGGCGCATCAGAAGCTCGACTCTCGGCTTTCGTCTCCCGACTGTCCTGATGCAGTTTTGAGTCGAGCTTTTTGATTTGTGATTCAAGCGCGGCGATTTCGTCGTTGAGCGCGCGGGCACGGTCGGAAATCGGGTCTGGCTTTTTTTTGAAGAAGGCCATGACCGGAATCAGTTAATGACGAAGGAGGACGACCACCAGAATTGCGAGTGCGCCCAAAGCGACCACTGCGAGCGGCCAGGTGAACGCGAGGCCGAGTTTGCAGAGCTGGCCGAAGCTGAAATTTTCAATTCCAGGTTTCGCTGTGGTTTTGGTTTCGGGCGACGTGGCTGCGCTGTTTGGGGCGGAGCCGGAAAGGATCGGAAATTTCAGCAGTCCAGCGTTCCATTCCATGCGCGCGTTTTCGATGGCGGTGAGGGCACGGGTGAGTTCGACGTTGAAATTGTCCTTGGTCCACGTTTCTTCGCGGATGGCTTCGACTTTAGAAAGCCGTTCGCGAAAGTCGGCCAGCGTTTTAGCCATTTGCTCGGCGTCGCGGCGGGCGGTGAATTCGGCTTCCTCCAGCAGGCCGAGGCCGCGGGTGAGGTTGTGAACCATCTCCTGGCGGCCGGTTTGAAATTCCATCTGGCGGCGGCGGGTTTCCTCGAGTGAGGCGCGCTCGCGTTCGAGTTCCTCTTGCGCGCGCTTGAGTTCAGCAAGACGTTGTTGGGCGTCGGCGACTTTGTTATCCACATCTTCGCGGGTAGGCGCGCGGAAGGCGGCGCTGGAGCTGGGCGTGGAACTGGAAGGAGCGGTTTTCTGCGCCTGAAAATCGTCATCCACAAAATCTGCGGGGTCAAAATCGGACATACGCCGAGTTTAGGCCTTGAGGGAAAGGGTGTAAAGAGAGTGTTGAGAATTTCACGCCATCGCACTCAAGACGTTTTTTGTATTTCCCCTTGTCAGCAACACACAGCAAACCTACATTGAATCCATTCGGTGAAGAAAATTTGACATGATTGAACTGGTTCAGTTTCCGTGGAGTCCGTTCTGCCTCCCGCAGCGGCGTATTCTTGAATTCTCCGGCGTTCGTTTCAAAATCACCAACATCCCCCCGCAAGACCGTTCGCTCGTCTGGAAACTTACGCGACAACGCTACTATGGCGTGCCGATCATCATGGACGGCAAAACGGACGTGTTCGAAGTCAGCGACGATTCGCAGGTCATCGCAAAATATCTCGATCAAAAATTCAACCTCGGCCTGTTTCCCGCTGCGCTCGAAGGCGTGCAATCCATTCTCTGGCGCTTTATCGAGAACGAAGTTGAAGGCGCGACGTTTCGGTTGAACGACATTTATTACAAGGAACATCTAAAGTCCGCGAACGACCAACTGCAATATCTGCGATTCAAAGAACGGAAATTTGGCCGCGGCTGCATTGATCAATGGCGCAAAGATCAAAAACTTTGGCTGAAAAAACTTACAGAAAGCCTGCTGCCGTTCGAGGAAATGCTGATGTATAATTCCTTTTTGCTCGGGGAACAGCCGCGTTTCGTGGACTTCGACCTTTACGGCATGTTGGGAAATTTTCTCTATTCCGGCCATTACAAGCTGCCCGCCTGCCACAAACAAATTCAACAGTGGCATCGGCGCATGAAAATTTTGAAATTTAAAAATCGCACGTGAAAAACTACATACTCGACACCAACGTACTCCTCCACGACCCAAACTCACTGCTCAACTTCGAAGAGAACGCGGTTTTGGTTCCCATCGAAGTCATTGAGGAGATTGACCGTTTCAAACGCGAGTCGTCCGAACTCGGCCAGAACGCCCGCGCCGTTTCGCGGATGCTCGATGGCTTTCGCGGCGCGGGAAAATTGAGCGAGGGCGTCGCGCTGCCCAATGGCGGCAATCTCAAAATCATTTTCTACAAGAACGGCCATGCCAATGGCGATGGCGGCCTGCACGCCAATACGGTGGATAATCGCATCCTTTCCCTCGCGTCGAGCATTCAGAAAGCGCAACCGAAAAACGCGACGATTCTCGTCAGCAAAGACATCAACCTGCGCATCAAAGCCGACGCGCTTGGTTTGCAGGCTGAAGATTACGAAACGGACCGCGTTTATCTCAAAGACCTTTACACTGGCATGGTTGAAATGCCGATGAGCACCAAGGAGATCGCCGCTTTCCGTTCTGAAGGCGAACTCGCACTGCCGGAAGGTAAAAAATATTTTCCGAACGAATACTGCGCGCTGATTGACGAAACGAACCCTAAAAAAAGCGCGCTTGCCAAAGTGGATGCAACCGGCACGAAACTGATTCCGATTGTGGATTGTCGCGAAGGCGTGTGGGGCATCAAGCCGCGCAACCGTGAACAACATTTCTGCTTCGACGCATTGTTGGATGATCGCGTCAAACTCGTCACGTTGATGGGCAAAGCCGGCACGGGAAAAACCCTGCTCGCGATGGCGGCTGGCCTCAAACGCACGGTGCTGGACCGCGAATTTCGCCGGCTCGTCGTCGCGCGGCCAACCATTTCCATGGGCAAAGAACTTGGGTTCCTCCCCGGTTCGCTCGATGAAAAGCTCGCGCCCTGGATGCAGCCGATTCACGACGCACTCGAAATGTTGGGCGACCTGAACATGGGCCATGAGCATCGCCGGAGCGGCGATCTGATGCGCTCCGGCATGATCGTGGTGGAGGCGCTCAGCTACATTCGCGGACGCAGCATCGCGAATCAGTTCATGATTATTGACGAGGCGCAAAACCTGACGCCGCTCGAAGCCAAGACGATTGTCACGCGTGTCGGCCACGGCACCAAAATCGTTTTCACGGGCGACCCGTATCAGATTGATAATCCGTACGTGGATTCCTCCTCGAACGGATTCAATTACATCGTCAGCCGCTTCCGCGCGGAACCCATCGCGGCGCATATTGAATTGCAAAAAGGCGAACGCTCGGAACTGGCAGAACTGGCGGCGAATATTTTGTGATGTGTCGCGGCGCTCTATGAGCGGCGGTAAATTAATCCGGCGGTCGGTCCCAGACCGCCGCTACAAG
>JBEEGR010000008.1:0-6147 GCA_041166985.1 Verrucomicrobiota bacterium
ATTAGCGTGCATGTTGTCCGTGAGGTATGGCGGGCGGTTGAGTGTTGATCCACCACCAGCCTGCCAAACCATCATTGTGCGGACAACCTGTTGAAACATGACACCTAACCATGCGCTGCAGCGAACCCGGCGGGAGCGTCGCGGTTGCCATCGTCGCGTCCCGTGGGCCGGGTCGCTGAGCTTGGGTCGTTAGGCCGCTTCACGCGTATACAGCATCTAAAACATGTTTGAGAGAATTCAACGTTGGTCTCGGCGCCGTAGATTTCGCGAGGGCAGGACTCTTTCGCAGTTTATTGCTCGGGACGTCCGTAGGGACATTCTGATCGTCTCGGCCGCGCGGATTGATGAGGGGATTATCACGGGCCGCGTCCGCACCACGAACGTGCTTTATGCTTCTCGCGGGCTGGTTTCTCAGGCCGAGTTCGAGCCAGCAAGGGAACTCCACATTGATCAGATGTGGCACTGGACAGGGCAGAGTTGGGGCGGATTGGCAGACGGGACTTCGATCGTGGATCATTCGCCTAGAGGACGAGCTGATTGACGTACTATGAGCACTGAACGTCCGACCCGCACGATCCCGCTTTGGAAACCTGTAGTTTGGGGCGTCGCCTTGACGGTGATCTTTCTCCAGTTCCGTCTCTTGAGCTTCATCTTGATTTTTCTTTCTGGAGTGTCCGCGATTTGCTTTGCGACTTGTCGTCGCAGGTTATTCACGATTCCGGCGATGATCGTCATCGGCATTTCGCTTTTTCTACCATTTGACATTGCGCTGGGTAGCTTTCACTTCGGGTTGCGAGAAGGCACGACATCCGGAGGTCCTCATTTCGTCAGGTTTGTCGTCGGATTCCCGAAGCATACGGAACTGATTGAGCGCTACGGCGAGTATGTCAGCGCAGGCTGCGCTTGGCTGTCTTTCCTCCGCAATGGATTCTGGTATGGAATTGACGTCGCCTCCTGAGAAACTAGCGTAGCAAGTCATGGGTTGGGAATGAGTTGGTAATGGATGGTGGCGGCCATGTTTTTGAGGCGGGCGAGCTTCTTGCGTTGCATTTTCCGTTCGTCTTTCGCGAAGACTTCCGGGTTGAAGGGGTTTTATTTTTCAAGAGATGCACCGACGTCATGAGCGAGGTGATTCGCGCACGACTTCCGAAGCTTTTTTATCTTCACGCAATCCCAGAAAGGCCGGCTGGCGCAAGTGGTGGTCACGCGTCCATTCGGCGAAACGAATTTGGCAAACCAGCTTCGGCTCGAGCCAGGTGCAGCGGCGCATTTCAGCGGCGGTCAGGCCGCGACCGAAGCGACCCGCTTTTTCCGGCAAGTTCACGAAAGGACAATCCGGTCGAATAAGCTTTTGAAATTTACCGTGCAGCGATTTTAAAAGTTTTTGGTTAAACCCAGTGCCGACTTTCGCCGCGAACATCAGTTTGCCCTGGTCGTAATATCCAACCACCAATGCGCCGAAGTGTGATCGCGCGCCCCGCGGTTCCGAGTAACCACCGATGACAAATTCCTGTTCGTTCGTCCATTTGAACTTCACCCACGCGCCGCTGCGGCGGCCGATTTCGTAGTTGGAATCTTTTTTCTTCGCAATCAATCCTTCAAGTCCGCGCGCTTTCATTTCCTTGAGCAAACGCCCGGAGTCGGCCTGAATGCTCGCGGAGAAACGCACTGTGTCCGGCAAATTTTTGACCAGTTCCTGCGCCATCGCTTTGCGTTTCAGCAAGGGTACCTGGGTCAAATCTTTGCCCTCAAGCTGAATCACATCGAACACATAATAAAAAATCGCGGGCCGCTCCGTCCCGGGCATCTGATGCGCTTGCAATAACTGAAACGACGAACGGCCTTCCTGATCCAGCGCGGCGACTTCGCCATCGAGAATCGCTTCCCGGCACGGCAACTGTTTCAGCGCGTCTGTGACTTCGTGGTATTTCGTGGTGAAACTTTTTTCATTGCGTGAAATCAGTTCGATTTCTTTGCCGCGCTTGATCGCCAGCGCGCGAACCCCATCAAATTTTATTTCGTAAAGCCAATCCTCGCCTTTGGGTAACGTTTCAACCAACGACGCCTTCATCGGCTCGACAAATTCGGCTTTGCGTTTGGGCAAGCGCGCAGAGCCGAGTTCAATCTTTGGAGCGCCGAGCACCCGTTCGGCGCGTTTGGCTGCTTTGCGAGGTTCGCGCCGAGCCGGTGCTCGGCGTTCCGGCGACGACTTGGTCGAACGATTGCTCTGCCATTGCGTGTCATTGTCTTTGGCAATTTTTCCCAGCGAACGATTGGTCAGCACGGATTGATTTTCGACCCGTGCGGAAAGTTCGGGCGCATCATCGCCGCTTTTGAACATGAGCCATTGCGGTTTGTTTTCATGTTCGCGCGGACGCATCCGCACGAGCGCCCATTCGCCTTTGAGCTTTTTGCCTTTGAGCGTGAAATGCAGCTTGCCATTTTTTAAAGCGCGGACCGGTTCCTCCTCTCCTTCGACTTGATACGTGCCAATGTCCCAGACCATCACGGTGCCGGCGCCGTAATTGCCGGGAGGAATCGTTCCTTCAAATTTTGCGTAACTGATGGGATGATCCTCGACTTCGACGGCGAGGCGGCGGTCGCCGCGTTTCATGGGAAAACCTTTGGGCACCGCCCACGATTTCAATACACCTTCCATCTCCAACCGGAAATCGTAATGCAGCCGCGTGGCATCGTGCTTTTGAATGACGAAGAACGGGTCTTTGTCCGCGCTCGGGCGAACTTCACCCGCCGGTTCGCGCGTGCGGCGGAAGTTCCGTTTGGCTTTGTATTCTCTTAATCCCATGACTGTAGCGGCGCTCTGTGAGCGTCGCTGTTTGAAAATGCGACGGTCACAGACCGCCGCTACAACTCACGCCGCTTTCTTCAATTTACGTTTGTGAGGCGCAGTCTTGCGTTTGCCGCCGCCAGTCGAAGATTTTCCAGCGTGTTGCAAGCTCTCCTGTAAAACGGAAACCAAATCCACGACGTTCGTCGGCTTCTTTGCTGCGCCTTTGGTCGGAACTTCTTTGCCGCCGCTCTCCACTTTCTCGTGGATCACCTCGAGCAGTGTGTGGCGATAGTCATCTTCATATTCGTTCGGGTCCCACTTGTCCGACATTTTTTTAATCAGGTCAGTCGCCATCTCGAGTTCACGCGCGCCGATATTCGGATTGGCGGGAATTTTCAATTCCGTGGTGTTGATGATTTCTTCCGCGAAATGCATCAGTTCGAGCACGAGCAGATTTTTCTCCGGTTTCACAGCGGCCAGATGCTGGCGGGTTTTAATAACGACCTTGGCAATACCCACTTTGCCGGTCTTCTTCAACGCCTCGCGCAACAATGCGTAGGCTTTTTCACCGCGCTTTTCCGGTTCGAGATAATACGGCTTGTCGAAAAAAATGGGATCAATCTGCTCCAGTTCGACAAAATCCACGATGTCCACCGTCTGCGTCGCTTCAATATCGGCGCGTTTAAAATCCTCGTCCTTGAGCACGATGAATTTTCCTTTCTCGTATTCGTAACCTTTGACGATTTGGTCCCAGGGAACTTCCTTGCCGTCCGACTCGGCGACGCGCTTGTAATTCACTGGGCTGAGATCGCTGGAACGCAGGAGACGAAATTTCAATTCCTCACGTCGCGTCGCGGGGTACAACGCGATGGGAATATTGATGAGGCTGAAACTGATCGAACCTTTCCAGATGGCACGCATGACGAAGCAAGTTAAGGCCGCGCAAAGCGGGTCGCGATTGGGGTGATGACCGCAGGATGTCCTCCGTGTTCCGTGTTCCGTGATGAGTAATTCGTGCCTTTCCAAAAATATTACCGCATGAATCCTAACGCGACCGACAAGCGGCTATAGCGGACGCGGTGTGGGCTGCCATTTTCCGTCTGCGAACAACTCGGCTTGTCCTTGATCGGTTAAACGCGCGGGAATTCCGACTGAGCGCAAAGCGGCGATGTAGATTTTCTCAAAGTCGTTTGTGTCCGTCAACGGGGGGGGAGGAAGGTTCAAATTGAATATTATTGGTAACCAAATCCATCACGTCGTCGCCGTTGAAATCATACCCTGAGCAAAGCCGCACTGCTGACTTAATGAAAAGCAAAGCGTGACAATCACAGCTACGAATATTGCATACACAAATTTCATAAAATTTAAAAAATGTTTTATTGAATCGTAAAGAAAACGGTATCCGATACTCCTATCCTTCCATTTCCATCAGTAGCTACAGCGCGAATAGTATGGGTGCCAACCGGCACTGAATTCCAAATGAAGGAATAGGGCGCGGTGGTAACTGTCGCCAGCAACTTATTATTCTCATAGAACTCGACCTTTGCAATTGTGCAACCGCTCGCAGCAAAGCCAGCGGTCACTGTCACGTTAGCAGGCGATGAAATAATCGCACCATTGGCAGGCTGATCGCAGGCGTCGCCGGGACATCGAAATAATATGTGCCACTCGCATTTGTCCAAAGCACAAAATTTTCCGAGGATCATCTGCATGGTTCCAAATCGCAATGAACTGTCTTGAGATTATGATGCAGTTGAAACTAAACCGCAATGGAACCAGATCAATGAAGCCTAAGCCTCGTTCGAACACTGCGCGTTCCAGCGTCGCAGCCGTTCACGCCGCACAATATTTACGGCGCTAGAGACGGAAGCATGGATGCCAACCATTCAACATCCGCTTTATGAATTTTCGCCCAAAAATTTCACGACGGCCTGGGTGCGCGATTGAACATGTAATTTTTCGTAGACCGCATGCAAATGCGCCCGCACCGTGCTCAAACTGATGCCGAGCAAATCAGCGATTTCTTTGTAGAGATAACCTTTGGCGAGCAGTCCCAAAATTTCATACTCGCGTTTGGTCAGCGTTTCCACGTCGGACGACGATTGTCTGATCTGCTGAAAATGTCCCACAACTTTTCGCGCGATGTGCATGGACATGGGCGAGCCGCCCGCATAAACCTGCTCCACAGCCTGCACCAATTCGGCGGGAAGCATGTTTTTCAATAAATAGCCGCTGGCGCCGCTGCGCAGCGAATCGAAAATCAAATCACTTTCTTCATAGGTCGTCAGCATCAGCACTTGTGTTTTTGGCAAATGCTCTTTCAACCGCGAGACGCATTCGATGCCGTTCATGCCGGGCAAATTGATGTCCATCAAAACCACATCGGGGATTTCTTCGGGAATTTTCCGGAGCGCCTCTTCACCGTTGGCGTGAGCGCCAACGCAGCGCAAATGCGCGGAGCGTCCGAGCAACTCCGTCAGGCTTTCGCGCGTGCCGCGACTGTCTTCGACGATCGAAACTTTAATCATCTTTTCGTGTGCCGGCATTTTCTCAAGTAATTTTGTCTTCGCAATTGAACGAACGTTCAAGCATCCCTTTCATTTTCCGGCAAATGCAGTTCAAATGAAATTTTTGCGCCTGCGCCCTGATGGCTTTCGATGCGGCACTCGCCTCCGATTTCCGCGACGCGCTGGCGAATGTTTCGCAATCCGTCCGCGCCGGGATGCTCCGGCGTTTCGTCAAAGCCGCAGCCGTCATCTTCAATCGCCATTTTCAAAATGTCATCGGTCACATTGATCCGCAACCAGACTTCGCTGGCGCGTGAATGTTTGACGACGTTGTTAAGCGCTTCTTTGACGATGAGAAATAAATTGTGGCGGATATCGGTGGAAATTTCGCGCGCGGGTGGTTGTTCGGGAAAATCCAGCCGGCAACGGATGTTCGCCACGCGCAAATAATCGAGCGCGAATTGCCCGGTGTAATCAATTAAATGCGCGAGCGTGTCATTGCGCGGATTGACCGCCCAGACGATTTCGTCGAGCGACTTGATGACTTGCCGCGCGGTGTTGGAAATTTTTTCGATATGTTTCGACGCTGTTTCCGGCGATGTGCCGCTGTCTTGTTGTGCCAGTTCACCGAGCAATGAAATTTGCGTCAGGCTTGCGCCCAAATCGTCGTGGATGTCTTTGGCGATTCGCGCGCGTTCTTTGTGCAAAGCGGCTTGTTGTTCAAATCGTCGCATTTGCATCCGCAATCGGCGGAACGAAATATATCGCACCACCGCCACCACGCAGAACATGAAGCCCGTGAATGACGCGGCGCGAAACCACCACGTTTGCCAGAAAAAAGGAAGCACA
>JBEEGR010000009.1:0-3909 GCA_041166985.1 Verrucomicrobiota bacterium
GATGCCAGCGGCAAACCGATTCGGACAGGGCGGAAAGGCATTGTTGTTTGACGGAACCAATTCGTTCGTCAGCGTTCCCGATTCCACGGACTTAAGATTGTCCTCGACTGATTTCACGATTGCTGCCTGGATTTTCGAGACCGAGCGAGATGCCCATTTCAATGACTGCATCATTTCCAAACGCGGGCCGGCTGCGGGGGGATTGGGAAAACCGGGTGGCATACAGCTTGGCTGGTTCCTTTCGGTGCGCGGACTGCGCAGGGCCGAGCAGACTGGCCGGCTTTTTTATCAAGCAAGTGGCGGCCAGGATCCTCACGCCCTTTCAACCAGCGTCCTTTCCCTTAACCAGTGGCATCATGTGGCGGTTGTGTACCACCGGGCTTTGGCTTCCGTGGACATATTTATTGACGGCGCATGGGACTCTACCACCAGCCAAATCCCGCCGCCGAATCCATCCATTACCTCTGACATGCACATCGGCAATGATTCCCAACTGGCATATAAAAACGCTTATGTCTTTCACGGCAAGATCAGCGATGTGCGCATTTACAATCGCGCCCTGACCCCGCCGGCAGTGGCTGAACTTTATGGTACCGGACTTTTTCTGAATGGCACCCAATTCACCGGCAGGGCGCTGGCCCGCATGTATGGCGGCCTGACCGTGGGCCAGATGGTGATCGTGGAGAGCTCGCCGGATTTGGCGCATTGGACTCCAATTCAAACTAATATTGTTACCAGCACAACCCTGTCAGTTACCAACTTCGTCAATCCCGCAGTCAATGCGGAATACTTTCGCATTTCGGTGCCTTGATTCTTTATTTTCCCGCCCGCTCCAGCGCATCCAAAACAATCTGCGGTTTCAGCACCGGTGGAAGAATTATCGGTTCGGCGTTGGTGTTCTTTGGAAAAACCACCACCAGAGGAACCGCGTCACGTCCGAAACGATGCAGCTCGCGTCCAATGGTTTCATCTTGAACCGTAAAGTCCGCGAGAAGCGTGACTGCGTGAAGTTCAACAAGTTTTTCGCGGACTCGCTGTATATCAATGCTCGTGCGCAGATTCACCTGACAGGTCACGCACCAGTCCGCCGTGAAATCCACCATCACCGGCCAGCCTTCCGCGCGCGCCTTGTCCACTGCGGCCTGGCTCCAGCGTTCCCATTTCAATCCTTCATGACGCGTCGCCGCATATGCACCCATGCCCGCGACGAGAATTAAACTGATCATCGCCGCCAACCCGCGACGTCGCGAACCGCGTTGGACGAACTCGCCCCAAATCCACGCCGCCAAGCCGAGCGTCACAAGAAAAATTCCAAACCAGAGTGATTGGCTTTTGGTGAGGTGATTCAACGAAAGTTTGTACAGCCAGATAACCGTCATGAGCATTGGAAATCCCAAAGCGATTTTGAAATAGTTCATCCACGCGCCCGGCTTGGGCAGAAATTTCAACAGCTTCGGGTTCCACGTCAGCACGATGTAAGGCGCGGCCAATCCCAGCGCGATGAAGGAAAATGTCAGTAGAATAATCAGTGGCGGCTGGCCAAATGCGAACGCCAGCGCCGTCGTGAGGAACGGCGCGGTGCAGGGAATCGCCAGCGCGGTGGCAAGCACGCCGTTGAAAAATGCGCCACCCGGTCCGCTTTTGTTGCTCAAATTGCTGGCGGCATTCATCGCGCTGCCGAGCGTTACTTCAAACAGGCCGAACAAATTCAGCGAGACCAGTGTCACGAGAATTGTCATGCCGAGAACGAAATTTTTATTCTGCATCTGGACGCCCCAACTGGCCACGTGCCCGGCCTGTTGCAGTGCGATTAAGAATCCCGCCAGCACGAGAAACGAAAAAAGAATTCCCAGCGCATAAATCAAACCGAGCCGACGCGCGCGTCCCGGTTCCTCGCCGCTCTGTTTCACGAAACTGAAAATTTTCAACGCGATGACCGGCAGCACGCATGGCATGATGTTGAGAATCAGCCCGCCGAGAAATGCGAAGGCCAGTCCGCTCAACAATGCTGGCCACGAGAACGGTGCGGAGGAATGCGGCGATGACACCGAACCTTTGTCGGTGATGGGAATTTTTACTTCGGAACCAAAGCGCTGTCCGTTTGCTTCAATGACCATGACGCCGCTGATTTCTTTGGGCCAATCACCCGAGAATTTTTTGACAACTTTGCGAAGGCGCAGGTCTGCGGAAAAAGCCGAAAGCACTTCGACGGACGCTTGAACTTCGAACTGATCGTTGGCGTCCGGATAAAAATCAACCGAGTCGTATTTTATATTCTTGTCCGCGCCGGATGACGATTGATTTGCGATAATCAATGGGCGCGTGTCGTCGCTGGTTGGTTTTTCCCATGTGCCTCGAAAAGCAGAAGCCGCATCATGGCGGGGTAATTTATCTTTCCACGATTCAATCACTGCCACATCACTCGAAGCCTTCGTTTCGCTTCCGATGCTCAACGTCGCTTCCACGCTGCCTTTGCCGGGAATACATTGCTCTTTGCATTCGAGCCATTTCAGATCGGCTTTCAAATTCAGCAGGCCGGGTTTTAAATCGGCGGCAAGTTTGAGTGGAACGATCAGGACAACTTCGTTTTCATAACCGTACGTGGTGACTTCCTCAGGTGGCATTTTTTTTGGCAATGGCCATTGGATTTCGCCAGCGGTGATGCCCGGAGGTAGTTGCCATTTAATTTCCGTGGCCATGCCGGCCGCGCCGGGATTTTTCCAATACGTGTGCCACTCAGGTTCCATTTTTAAATGCAGTCCGGCCAGCACGGTATCGCCGGGACGGGCAGTTTCGGCGGAGAGAACCAACCGCACCTGCGTGTGCGCGGCGTTCGCGGAGGCGGTCAATAGAATGGCGAAGGCGGACGCCCAAAAGAGTTTCAGCAAAGTTCGCACATAGATATAGATGCTCGAAATCGCGGAAAATTAGAAACTTTTTTTGTAGGTCTCGCTTAAATCTCCAAGTGAAATCCCGCTAGAATGGTAGGGACAGCGCGCCGCGCTGTCCGGCGCCGCGCATTAGCGGCGCAACGAATGGTTGCCAAATCTCCAGCAATGCCGCTCTCATTCCGCGCCTATTGCGGCGCGGGGACGGCGCAGCGCGCCATCCCTACCTGTTTTGGAATGCGTTTATCGGATTTTTGATTTCGATGGTTCTGTTTGAACCATCTCTGGGGTTTCGCCATGATTGATAATTGATGGCCGCCCTTTTAACTTAGCCGCACATGCAAGCCGTCAAAGCTGATACCACCTGCAACTGGCTCTGCACCGGGGACGATATTTTCCCCGCGATGCTGGCGGCCGTTGACGAGGCGGAAAAATCCATCTGCCTGGAAACCTACACGTTTTCCGCCGGTTCACCGGGCGAAAAATTTCTGGACGGCCTTGTACGAGCACGGGCGAGGGGCGTGCGGGTGCGCGTGTTGATGGATGGACTTGGGTCCGTCGGATTGCCCGCTGATTTCTGGGAGTCGTTGCGCAAAGCGGGCGGCGAAGTGCGCGTGTTCAATCCATTTTCCGTGAACCGCGTTTCCATTCGCGACCATCGCAAGATGCTCGTGTGCGATGACCAAACCGCATTCGTCGGTGGTTTCAACATCGCGCCGGAGTACGAAGGCGACGGCGTGAAATGCGGTTGGTGCGATGTGGGATTAAAGATCGAAGGGCCGCTCGCCGCAGAACTGGCGACGTCGTTTGAGGACATGTTCGCCCGCGCGGATTTCCGGCACAAACGTTTTGTCCGCCTGCGCAAATCCGAGGTCAAAAAATCGGTGACGTGGCCGAAGGAGCAAATTCTTTTCAGCGGGCCGGGCCGGGGACGCAGTCCGATCAAATCCGCGTTGCGCAAAGATCTCGCGCGCGCCAAAGACGTGAAGATTGTGGTGGCATATTTTTTGCCAACGTGGCG
>JBEEGR010000010.1:0-11983 GCA_041166985.1 Verrucomicrobiota bacterium
ACTTCTCGCAATTTGTTCGCCGTTATTAAAGCGCTCCGGGAAGAATTGGGCGTGAAGTCGGAAATCAAAATGGCGGCATGAGTTTCTCGCGAGGCTTGTTGAAGACGGATTTGGAATATTTGTTCTCGAAGGATTGAAAGCTTGTAAAGAGCAGGGCTTGTCTCCGCCAACTATCTGGTTATTCAATCATGCAGATCCAAGATTTAGATCGGTGTATTAACCTTTGGACTCATCAAAACACGTTGCTTTGGGGACGGCTTCAGACTCTTTCTGCGATTCAAGTCGCGGTGATTGGCGGTTGGTATTTTTTGTTTGCCGGCCAACATTTTATATGGGCCTTTCTTCTCTCGATGTTGGGCACCTTCCTTTCTTACTGCGTTCATTCTTTAATTGATCGTGATCTTTCGTTGCGCAAGAAATTTCGAGATGAATTGGATAAGATCGTCCCGGAGTTTTTTCCTAAACATGATGGAATTTGTGGTTGAAAAATAATCAAACGTATAAGTTTCACGTTCTGCCTGCTCAATTGGACAATGGCAGTCGTAAGTGGCGTTCTTACTTATTTTATTTTTTCCAACTGTTCCCCGTGCAGATTACATTAATCCTCATCCACGACCTTAACCGCCCAAGCCGGATACTCAGCCTGCGGGCCTTTCATCGCCCGCCAGAGAATTCGGTTGAGCACGTCTTCAGGACATTGATCGGGAGCAGCGAGCGGCAGGCGTGCGGAAACGTAGGCATCCTTGCGAAGTTGTGAGTCGGAAATTTTCTTTGGCTCGGGATTCATTTCATCCAGCGCCACGTTGTTCGCTACCGCTGTGAACGGCGTGAAGTCCGGCGCGCTCGTGAAACAATCAAACATCGGCGTGGCTGTCGCATCCATCTGGTTCATCGGCGGCAGACCGAGGATGAGTTCCATCGTGCGCAGCAGACTGGTCTGGTTGTATTGCGTGCTGACGACCGCGCCGCGCTTAGTGTAGGGACTGACCACATAAGCCGTCGTGCGATAGCCGCTGACGTGGTCCCAGCCGCTTTGCGGGTCATCTTCAATCGCGAAGATGCAGGTGTTCGTCCAAAATGTGCTGTGGCTGACGGCCTCAACGATTTGTCCGAACGCGAGGTCATTGTCGGCCACGTGTGCGGCGGGCGTCGGTGAACCGGCTTTCGTGCCGCTCGTGTGATCGTTCGGCAGCCAGAGGATTGTGAGTTCCGGAAAATTTCCCGTTTGCTCAAACTGTTTCAACTCTTGGATGAACTTCGCGCTGCGCACCTGGTCGGGCACATCCAAATCCCAACTTGGCCAATCCATTTTCATATAAGGCCGCAGCGATTCCACGTCCGGCTCGCAAGTGTAGCTGATCGCATTTGAGCCGCTCACAAAATCGCGGTAGCAATCGAGAAACTTTGGTTCGTCACGGCGTGTGACATCGTTCCAGCGTTTGTGGGTCGTCATGAATTCGCCATAATCGCGAAAAGTTTTTCCATGCGCGAGCGCGTTGTCCCAGATGAAACCCGCTGGCGAATAGGCCAGCGCGTCTTTGCAGGCCTCGCCAGAGCCGCCGCTCGGATAGCTGCGCGGCCAACTGGCGAACGAACGCTCGACGTAGTCCGTCGCAATGCCAGTGTCGGTCCAATTGTGCCCGTCTGCGCTGAGAATGCCCGAGCAATAAGTGTTATCAAGCAACGCGAATTCGCGCACGAGCTTGTGCTGGTTCGGCGTGACGCGCTCGCCAAAGATGCACAAGTCGGAATTGCCGTTGCCGGGTTTCACATCGCCAAGCACCTGATCGTAACTGCGATTTTCTTTGATGATGTAGATCACGTGCTTGAACACGCTCGGCTCACCGACGCGTTCGGGCACCGGTTGCGCGGGAACATCGGTGCGTGGCGGTAGCTTCGCTTGCGCAATCAGCGGGTAACGCAAATTCGCCAGCGCAATTTCGGTGTACGCCTTTAGTTCGCGTGTTGAAGGCAGCGGCACGAATGACAATGAGCCGGAATATTGTTTCGTGTTGAATTCCATTTTGCCTGATTTGCCAACGCGACCGGAACTGATGTGTTTGATATTCGCGACGCAAATCATTTTCTCTTTTGCGTTGTAGGCAACCGCGCCCGGAAACCAACCAACCGGAATCAGGCCGAGCAATTTGGAATCACCGGGGCTGAATTTGAAAACCGCGACGGCATTCTGTGTGCCGTTGCAGACGAACAATTTTTTGCCGGACTTGTCGAATGCGAGTGCATTCGGCTGCGCGCCGAATAAATCATCAGGGCTTTGTCGCGCGCAAATTGTTTCCACAATTTTGTCCGTGCGCGTTTCAATGACGCTCAAGGTATCGCTGCCGGCATTGGCGACGACGATGTAATGACCATTCGGCGAAACCGCGAGAGCGGAAGCGTGCAGGCCGGTGAGGATTTCCAGGTGGGGCGAGGCCACTGACGAGCCTTTTGGTTCACGGCTCGCGAGGACGCTCGCCCCACCCGGTTTCGCGTCCAAGTCAATCACCGTCACCGAGCCTTCGCTGGCGATGTAACGTTTATCCACGCGCACGACCGTGCCGCGACCGGCTGGGCCGATGAAACTGTTTTCTTCGGGACGGCGACCGCCCCAGTTGCTGACGTAAATTTTATCTCGCACCAGTTTGACATCAAACGGCGCGACGCCCACATCCCACGTCCGCAAAACTTCCCCGGTGGCCGTCGAGATTTCGGCGAGCCGATTGGAAAGATTGAGCGCGGCATAAAGTTTTTTGCTATCACGCGAAAGCGCGAGGCCGGCGGGAATTTCCGCCTCGCGACGCGGCGCATTCGCCGGCGGCAGGGGAATGGAAAACAGCGGCACAACTTCGTGATTTGTCTTAACGCCGAAAACTTTGATGTCGCCGTTCACGTTCGCCAGATAAATGCGCGAACCGTCCCGTGAAAAAATCAGACCGGTGTAGCTGAGTTGCGCTTTACCGTCCGAATCAAGAATCTCCGACGAGACGGCTGCCTGTGCTGGAGCTTTGTCCGATGGGAATGGCACGCGCTGCGGAATTTTTCCCGTGGCGAGATTCAGCACCAGTAAATCGTGCGACAATCCAGCGGTGACGACCAGCTTGCCATCGGGACTGAGCGCGAGCGCTTGCGGCCTCATGCCGGTGAGTTCGATTAAAATACCGGCGGACGCGACCCGTTGATTCATGGGCGTTTCGAGTTCATTCCCCGTCTTTCCCACGGGCAAAGTTATGGCCGTAAAATTTTCGGCGGCGAACATCGGCAATGCAGGAAAAACCAGCAGTGAAAAACAAAATCGAAGAACACGGAGCGAACAAGTCATGCGTAAGAATGGCTTCCTGCGCGCCGATTGGGCAAGCAATTGTCGCGACGTAAAACTTGTTCGCCGGAAAGTTGTGGCTTACAAATAAACAATGCTTTTCCCGAGGCGCATAATTTGGTTCGCGATTGCCAGCATTTGTCTGGTGACATTTTTTTCCGGTTGCAAAACCCCGCAACCCGAAAAAACACAGGCGGCTGTCATTCCCCCACCGCCCGCCGCTCTGCCATCGGCTCCAACCAACGCCATTCTCGTTCCGGCCAGCAAACCGAGGCCTCCGGCCGAATCAGCGGACAACATCGCGTCAAACATTCTTGCCTGGGACGCGGTTTCCAAAACCTCCCGCGCCGAGCCGGGTGAAGATAAAGCAGAGTTTGTTTTCAGCATGACCAACGTCTCGCCCCAACTCGTGATGATTTACGACACGAGCACGACGTGTGATTGCACCGTGGCGAAATTACCCTCTACGCCCTGGCCCGTCGCCCCGGGTAAAAGCGGCCAGATCCAGGCGACAATTGATTTGAAAGGCAGGATTGGCGCGGTCACAAATTACGTGATCGTATTCACGTCAAAAGGCAACAAGATGCTGACGTTGCACGCCTTCTCGCCGACGCCGTGAGAGCTGTTATCGGTTAAGTCCCCCCGATTATTCGTATCTCAACGATTCAATCGGATCGAGGTTCGCGGCCTTCCACGCGGGATAGGTTCCGAAAACAATTCCCACGATGGAACAAATCACCAGGCCGATAACAATCCAGTCCACCGGAATCACCGGCGTGAGTTTCAGAAAATAAGCGGTCGCGTTTCCGCCAAGGATTCCGAGCACCACTCCCACCACGCCGCCCAGTTCGCAAAGCACGATGGCTTCCATGATGAATTGCGCCATGATGTTGCGCTTCTTCGCACCGATTGCGCGGCGGATTCCGATTTCACGCGTCCGCTCCGTGACGGAGACGAGCATGATGTTCATGATGCCCACCCCCGCGGCCAGCAACGCGATTGAACTGATCACCGCCGCGCCAATACGCACCGCGAGTGTGAACGATTGAAACTGCGCAATCATGGAATCGTTCGAGGCGATTTCAAAGTCGTTGTCCTGGCCGGGCGGCACTTTGCGGATCGCGCGCAACACCCCTTGCGCTTGTTCGACGCAGGCATCGTAATTAGCCTCATCGGCCGCCTGCACGAGAATCTCGAGGCTGCGCCAGTTTCGACCGTAACGACTCATCCCCGTTGTGATCGGAATCACCGCAAAATTATCCTGATTGCCGCGGGTCGAAGAACCGTTGGGTTCGAGCACGCCAACCACCGTGTAATTAATGCCATCAATCTTCAGCCGTTCGCCCACCGGCGATACATTGTTGTAAAGGTTCGTCGCCAGATCATTGCCCAGCAGACAAATGTCCCGCGCGCCATCAATGTCCACGTCGAGCAACAGCCGGCCTTCGTGCAACGTCCAGTTGCGCGCCGGAAAACTTCCGGGTGTGGCGCCCACGAGACGCACGTCGGGCGCGGTTTTTTTATGGGCGGTTTCGATCGCGCCCGCCCAGAAACTGGATTGCAGGCCAATGCTGCGAGCGAGCGTCATTTTTTCTTCGAACCGCATTCCCTGCTGGAGTGTGATGTTTTTTCGTCGGCGAACTTTCTCCCAGCCTTCCGGACGCGAAAAAGAAATGGCCGGCGTTTTGCGAATCAGAAACGTTTGGCTGCCCAGGCCGGCGATGTTTTTTTCCACGTCACTTTGCAACACGCGCATCGCCGTCATGATGACGATGATGGAGAACACGCCGACCAGCACCCCGAGCAACGTCAGCGCCGAGCGCAACTTGTGCGCCGCGACGGCGTTCATCGCCATGAAAAAACTTTCGCGGATTTCGGCTGCCAAAAATGTAAGTTTCCGGAATCTCATTCATTCCTTAAAGCATCCACCGGGTTCATCCGCGCTGCGCGCCAGGCGGGGAAAAATCCTGACACGACTCCGGTCACCAGCGAAACCAGCAAAGCAATGCTCACCACCGTGAGCGACATGCTCGCGGGTAGAAACTTTTTCATCACGAGCGTCAGCGGCCAGGCGATGCCAATCGCAATCGCGCCGCCCATCAGGCAAATGCTGGCAGCCTCAATCAGAAATTGTAGGAGAATCGTGCGCCGCTTTGCGCCAATCGCTTTGCGAATCCCAATTTCACGCGTCCGCTCCGCGACAGACACGAACATGATGTTCATGATTCCGATCCCACCGACGAACAACGACAGCCCGGTAATGAACAAACCCACGGCGGCAATCGTCCCCGCCACGCGATGAAAAATGGAAAGCACCTGGTCCTGTTGGTTGATGCCGAAATCGTCGGGGTCAGCCGGCGCGACGCGGCGAATCCTACGCATGACGGAACGTAGTTCTTCCTTCGCATTGTCGAGGTCGGCGATGCTTTTGATCTTCACCTGCACCTGATAATCCGGACGATCCAGAAAAGCGGCGTTGAATTGCGGCAACGGGATGATCGCCTGCGCATCAAGACTGTCGCCCATGAAATTTCCCTGTTTTTCCAGCACGCCAATCACTTCAAACGGCCGTTGGTCTATTCTAACTTTTTTGCCAATCGCCGATTCGCGCGGGAAAAGATTGGTGGCAACTTCCGAACCCAAAACGCAGAACGGACGTCCGCCAATTGAATCCGACTCATTAAAAAACCTGCCCTGCATCACCGAAACTCCGCTGGTCGTTAAATATTCTTCCGTCGAACCGATGATCATGACGGTCGCACTTCGTTTTTCGTATTTGATCAGCTCCCGGCTGATTGCCACCGGAGCCACCGCGCGCGCCAGTGTCATTTCTTTTTCCATCTGCCGCACCTGGTCGAGCGAAATGTCGCGGCGTTTTTGCATGTCAATCCAGCCTTTTTCCGAACCCGGAAACCAATCCACGCGTTGCACGTAAAGCACGTCGGCACCGATGAACGAAATGCTTTTTACAAATGCGCTATTCAGTCCTTCAATCGCCGTGCCCATCAATGTGACGGTGACAATGCCGATTACGATGCCAAGCGTCGTCAGCACCGAGCGCAGTTTATTAGCACGAATGGCGCTCCACGAAATCGAAAGACCTTCGCGCAGTTCCGTGACGAAGTTCACGCCGCCGCCTGCCTTTCATCGCTGGCAATCAATCCATCACGAATGCGGATAATCCGCCGCGCGTGTTTGGCGACGTCTTCTTCGTGTGTGACGACGATGATGGTGTTGCCCTTGTTGGAAAGTTCCTCGAACAACGCCAGGATTTCGGTGCCGGTTTTTGAATCCAGATTCCCGGTTGGCTCGTCGGCGAGCAGGATCGAAGGTTTATTCACGAGCGCGCGGGCCACCGCGACGCGCTGGCGCTGGCCGCCGGAAAGTTCATTGGGTTTATGATGAATTCGATCCGACAAGCCGACGCTGGCCAACGCTTCCAACGCAATCTGTCGGCGTTCGTCGCCCGGAATTCCGGAATAAACGAGCGGCAACTCGACATTGCGCAACGCATTCGAGCGCGGCAGGAGGTTGAAGGTCTGGAAAATGAAACCGATTTCCTTGTTGCGCACTTCAGCCAGCCGGTTGTCATCCATTTCGCTGACCTGAATTCCGTTGAGTTCGTATTCGCCGGAGGTCGGCGTGTCGAGGCAGCCGATCAGATTCATCATTGTGGACTTTCCGGAGCCGGACGGACCCATGATAGCGACGTATTCGCCGCGCTGGATTTCGAGCGAGACTTCGCGCAGCGCGTGAACCGTTTCCGTGCCCATCTGGTAGCGGCGCGAAATTTTGGTGAGGCGAATTAAACTCACGGTTCTTTCTTCTCGGAGTCCGAACCAGCGGAACCTTTGGTTATTTTCTTCCCGTCTTCCAGGTCGTGGCCGATAGCTCGGTAACTTCCCGAAACCAACTCGTTCCCTTCCTGCAAACCCTCGGTGATTTCATAATAGTTCTCATCGCTGATGCCGATCTTCACCGGTACCGCCTTCACATGGTCGCCTTCGACGACGAACACCACTTCCACTGCTTTGGCCATATCTTTGATTTTTTTATCTTTGGCGGCATTTGTTTCGATAGACGCCGGATTGGTCGCGACCATGTTTGTAACGGGCAATGCTGAATTTGTCCGGGCGGAAACCACCTCGAGTTTTTTCGCATCGGTCTGTTTCGGCTTCAGCACGCGCGTGGTCACACTGGCAATCGGAACCCCGAGCACGTTGGTGCGCGAGCGGGTCTCGATTTCGGCCGTCACGGACATGCCGGGTCGGAATATTTCTTTTTCTTTCACGCGAATATGCACTTCAAACTTCGTCGCTTCCTGAGTGCTGCTGCTGGATGCGGCGGCGAGGCTGCTTTGCCCGAGGCCCTTGGCGGAGTTGGCGATTTCAGTGACCGTGCCGGTGAACTTTTTGTCCTTGAACGCATCCACTTCCAACTTCGCACTTTGTCCCGGCGCAATAATCACCACGTCCATCTCGCCAATGTCCACGCGCGCTTCCATTTCGTTGAGGTCGGCGATGGTCATGATCTCGGTGCCCATATTGAACGACGTGCCGAGAACGCGTTCGCCTAATTGTGATTTGAGCCGTGACACCGTGCCGTCAATCGGCGCCAGAATCGTCGTCTTGCTCAAATCGTCCGCTGCCTTGTCGAGACCGAACTTGGCCTGGGCTTCGATGTGAACGCCGGTTTCGTATTGCAGCTTCGCCACTTCATAAGCCGTTTTGAATTCAAGAAAAAGCGATTCCGAAACGAGATGGTTCTTCAGGAGTTGCGAATTTCTTTTAAATTCCGCTTCGGCTTTGTCGAGTTGGGCCTGCGCCAGATTTTTGCTCGCAATGGATGACAGGTAGTTCGCTTCGGCGGAATTGCGGCTGGCGTTATAATTGTCCGGTTTAATCTGGACGAGCAAATCGCCTTTCTTGACCTGTTGGCCTTCTTTCACCGGCAACGCCACAATTTCCCCGGCAACTTCCGGACTGATGACCACTTGCGTCACTGGCTGGATTTTGCCGTTCGCTACAACGATCTCAGTGATGTTTCGCCGTGTGACTTTCTCCGTTTGCACCGTAACGACAGCGTCTTTCTTTCTAAAAATTGCCGCCAGCGTGAGCGCGACGAGCACGAGACCGATGACCGAGAAGACAAGCAGCTTTCGCCGTTTTTTTGGATTTGCCATGTGTTTATTACTTTCCGAAGGTTGCCTGAAGGAAACTGCCCGCCGCCAGCAGAAGCGCGGAGAGCAGAAACCAGATTGTGAAACTCCACACAGCCGCGCGCGTAAACGAAACGTTTGCCATTTTCGCCAGGCCAACCGCCCGCACCGCCATCACCCAAAACGTCATCACATTGAGCGCGCTGAAGATTGCGAACAATTTGTTTTGCGGGTCGGGACTTTTCATCAGCATGACCAGGCTGGGAGAGGCGAGCGGATTGCTGAAGCTGACGACCAGCAACATCTTCACGATGATTTCCAGCACCGTTATGACGCTACTTAACCCCGTCACTTCCGCCATCTTCATAAAGGGGATGTCCGCTTTGAACACAAACCTGCCCAGCGCCCACAGGATTAAAGCCCACCAGAACACCAGCACAAATCCAAAAACCGCCGCACCCAAGATGAGCGTCGCTTTGATCGACTGCACAATCATGTTCAGCGCCCTATCTGCCCCCTCGCGGGTGAGTTTGCCCGACTGGACTTGTTGGTCGAGCGCCTTTTGTTGCTTCTCGCGCAGGCTTTGCTCGAGGGCGGGCTGTGATAAAGTAATGTAAAGCGCCACCACCCCGACCAATCCCATAATCAAAGCCGGTGTCAGCCAGTTCCAAACGTTTCCGGCACTTCCCTTCACTTCTTCAAACACATCGCCGGGTGTGGCGAACATATTCAACAAACGCGCGCCCAGCGAAGTTTTGGGCGAAGGCGGGACGACAGCTTCGGGCTTGAGGAGTGGTGGTTCGTCCATAAATTGCTTTTCGGTGTTTGGTTATAAATCAAAAAAATCCCCAGCGACATTACAAAAATCTGACAAAGTCCGAATCACTCCCTCACGCTTTGGTAATCCCGCGATGCCGACTGATGCGAACGGAAGAGTTGCTCGAAAGGAAAGTTGGCTGTCCGACATGGATTTGAACCATGACAAAGGCCTCCAAAGAGCCTTGTGCTACCATTACACCATCGGACAAGCCTTGGAAAATTAGCTTTCCGCGCGGTTAAGCGCAAAGAAAATTTCCAAATGCGGCGCTGTCACTTTTTTGGAGCCAACATTGTTGAGGCCATCTTCATACCCATGGCCTGCAATTCCCGCTGGTTCTTCAGGAAGTTCTCATAAGCAGTCAATTGTTGAGGCGATAAAAACGACCGCGCCCGGGCCAGATAACGCTCGTCCAGCTTTTCCTGTTCCTCGGCGAAGGTTTTCAGTCTTTCTTCGCTGAAATAAGAAGTCATATCGTCCGGGTATTTGGAATGGTCGTTGTAATCGGTGGTGAATTTGAAACTGAGCCGTTCCTCGTTCAGCGCTTGCGTCAACTGCTGCTGCTGGTCGGCGGTCAGCGGATTATCACTTTTGGCTAATTGGTCTTTTAAACCGGAAACAGCGTTCCGCGTTGGCTGCTCCTTCTCATAGGTTTATAATTGCGCATAATTATCGTCCCCCAGAAACTGTTTAATCTCAGCGTCCATATTCTCCTTTTCGGTTTTTGCCTGATTGATAATTTCCTTTCGTTTCTCGGCGTCCATTTCGTCCGTGAATAAAGACATGCCGGTGT
Source organism: Verrucomicrobiota bacterium (assembly GCA_041166985.1). Lineage (GTDB taxonomy): Bacteria > Verrucomicrobiota > Verrucomicrobiia > Limisphaerales > DASXHY01 > DASXHY01. The sequence continues at coordinate 10,085 of JBEEGR010000010.1, forward strand.
CCGCTCCGGCCAGCATTTTCTTAAGCAGCAAATCTTTTAGGGCAGCCTTTTGATCGGGAGCCAATTGCAGCGCGGTAAAAAGGTCCGCGTAGTTTTTATCAATCATGCTGCTAAACACGGTTTTTTGCTGGTTCTTCACCATTTCGCGCATTTCCGGGTTTTTAAACATCTGCGCGAACGGGTTGGCAGGTTTCGAATTGGTTTGGGTCGGAGATTCTGCCGGTTTTTGGACGGCTGCCGCGGCAGCCTGAAGGCGGTCGGCTTGAACCAGTCTTTCGGTGTGTAACTCCCCCTTCATTTCCGTCACTTGCTTTTCTTGGCTGTCAATGCGCGATTGCAATTTCTCAATGTCGCGCTGCAGTTCGGCAGTCTTGGCCTCAGCTTGAGCGAGCTTTTGCCGTTGTTGAACCGCTATTCCGCCCAAGACAAGCGCGGAGGCCAGGAGGATTGCAACCAGCAGATTTTTCATAATAGTTGTTTGGTCGGGAGCATCCGGGATGCGGTAATAATACACAATCGTGAGCCGGTAAGGGAAATAAATTTCCTTACCGCTGTTGCGTGCCCAATTCGCGCGGTGGATTTTACGAAGCAATTTTCGGCATCAAAGTTTTAGATTTCAGACTTCACAATCGGCAGGCGGTAACGCACATTGCTTTTTTCGACAGCCGGACAATTCCGTTTTGATTTGAGATGAAAGCCAAAATTATCGTTACGCCAAAAAAAGCCGTGCTGGATCCGCAAGGCAAGACCGTGCAAACCGCCCTTGAACACATGGGCTATCGCGGCGTCAAAGCCGTCCACGTCGGCAAATATCTCGAGATCGAACTGGAAGGCGACGACAAAGAAGCCGCGCGTAAATCGCTCAACGAAGCCGCGCACAAATTTCTCAGCAATCCGGTCATTGAAGATTACAAATTGGAAATTATAGATTAACCACCGAGACGCAGAGACACAGAGATGAAAAGTTTTTCTCAGTGCCTCGGTGACTCTGTGGCAAAATAGAAAATGAATTTCGCAGTCTTACAATTCCCCGCATCGAATTGCGATCAGGACGCCGTCCACGCCGTCCGCTTGTTCGGCCACTCCGCGCGCCTGCTCTGGCACAAGGAAAATTCAGTCGGCGACGCCGATGCCGTCATTGTTCCCGGTGGATTCAGCTACGGCGATTATCTCCGTTGCGGCGCAATTGCGCGCTTTAGCCCCGTGATGCAGGCCGTAAAACAATTCGCCGACAACGGTGGCCTCGTCCTCGGCGTCTGCAACGGTTTTCAAGTGCTCACGGAAGCCGGTTTGTTGCCGGGTGCGCTCATCCGCAATCGCGATTTGCAATTTCATTGCGAACACATCTTTCTGAAAACCGTCACGAACAATTCGCCGTTCACGAGTCAGATTCCGTCAGGAAAAATTCTCCGTGTGCCTATCGCCCACGGTGAAGGCTGCTATTTTGCTGATGAAGAAATGCTGGCCAAGCTAAAGGCCAACAATCAAATCCTCTGGCAATACAGCGACGCCAGCGGAAACCTGACCGACTCTGCAAATCCCAACGGCGCGCTGCAAAACATTGCCGGCATCTGCAATGAAAAGCGCAACGTCGCCGGCCTCATGCCGCATCCCGAACGCGCCTGCGAACCGCTCCTTGGCAGCGACGACGGCAAATGGATTTTCGAAAGCATCTTTGCTGCACTGGAAAAGAAGATGGTGGCCAAGGCGGCGTAAAGTTTAACAAATGAAAAACGCCAACATTTTTGTAGACGTTGATCTGACGCTGGTTGACGCAAATAGAAACTTGTTGGCTGGCGCAACTGAAGCGCTTGCAAAATTAAAAGAGAAAGGCTGTCACCTCTTTCTTTGGTCAACGAATGGCGCAGATTACGCCCAGAAAATTGCTGGGTTACATAG
>JBEEGR010000011.1:0-15923 GCA_041166985.1 Verrucomicrobiota bacterium
CATCACGATGCGTAATTCAATCATGATGATTTCGCATTTTGAACATCTCGTGCGTGAAGAAGGCGTGACGTGGAATCTGGACGGCGCGGTGCGCGGCGCGACGGAGCGGCTGGTGCCGATTCTGATGACGGCGCTCGTAACCGGAATCGGCCTGTTGCCGCTGGCGATTGGCAGTGGCGATGCCGGTCGCGAAATTGAAGGCCCGATGGCGGTGGTGATTCTCGGCGGCTTGATTACTTCGACGTTCCTGAACCTGCTCGTGCTGCCGACGCTGGCGTTGCGTTACGGAAAATTTGCGCGCGAACGATCCTGACGCGGGGATTGTTCCATGAATTGAATCCAATATTCCTGAATCGTTCTCACCACGGCGACCAGGGCGTCGAAGCCCACGGGTTTAACGAGATAGGAATTGGCGCCCAGATTATAGGCGCGTTTGATATCGGCTTCGTGATTGGAGGAAGTCAGCACGATGATGGGAAGATTGTGAAATTGTTTTTCCTTGCGCGCCCAGTCGAGCACATCGAAACCGCTGAGGCGCGGCATTTTTAAATCCAGCAACACCAGTTGCGGCAGCGGATGTTTTTTGCGGTCGGAAAAGGAATTGTCTCCGCGCAAATAGGCGATGGCCTGGTCGCCGTCGTTGACGCTTTGCAGATCAAACGCGCTGCCCAGTTTTTTACACGCATGTTGAAAGAGCAGCGTGTCGTTGGGATCATCTTCAACGTGCAGAATCGTGACACGAACGGCGCTCATTCTGAAGGAAAGGTAGTCCTCAAAACTCCAATCTGCAATGGCTGTCGGGTCGACGATCATTTGAAATGGGTTCAAATTTCGTGTGGTTTCGGGTTTGAGCCTATTCGGTGGCGACGGCGGGCAGTTCAAACCAGAATTGCGCGCCTTTCCCGTCGTCAGATTCCACGCCCACGCGGCCACCCATGCGTTCAATGCCCTTGCTGACGATCGCCAGCCCGATGCCGGTGCCGGGATAAACATTCATGCCGTGCAGCCGTTCGAACATCCGAAAAATTCTTTCATGATATTCGGGTTTAATTCCAATCCCGTCGTCAGCAATGCAAAGCCGAACCTGTCCGTCACGGCGTTCGGCCCAGATGCGGATACGGGGGTTCCGGTCTGATGGAATAAATTTCAGGGCGTTGCTGAGGAGATTGGTGATGACTTCGTTCAGGACGGCGTGATTGGCTTTAATGGGTGGTAGTGGCCGCTTCACTTCGATGTCCGCCTTCAACGATTTTATTTCGCTGGCGAAACGTTCCAGGGCGGCGTTGATCTCATTTTCAAGATTCACCTTTTCCAGGGGAACTTCCGTATGCGCGAGCCGGCCGAAGGCCAATAGATCCTGCACCAGCCGGTCCATGTGACTCGCGGCCGACCTGATGCGCCGGGCATAATCCTGTCCGCGCTCGTCGAGTTTCGGCGCGTAATCATCCAGCAGAATGCTGGTAAAACTCGCCATCGCCCGCAGCGGCGCGCGCAGATCGTGCGCGACGTGGTAGAGCACGCCTTCGAGAGACTGGACGCTTTGCTTCAGATTGGCGGTGCGTTCGATCACGCGACTTTCCAATTCGGCGGCATAGCTTCGCAGGCGCTCCTGTGCCTCACGCGCCCCGCGTTCAGCTTCGCGGCGCTCGGTGATGTCAATGCCCATGCCCATCACGCAGGGAATGCCGGCAAGAGTGATGCGGTGGCCGGAAAAAAGATGTGGGATGCGGCGGCCATCTTTCGTGACCAGGACGGCTTCGGTGGTGGAATGGCCCTCCTGCAATGCCCGGCAAATACCTTGCGCGACCTGTTCGCGATCCGGTCCTTCAAAAAAATCAAGCGGACTGCGCCGGGAAATTTCTTCCGTGCTATAACCGGTCACGCGCTCGGCGTTTTCATTCCAGCGGAGAGATTTGCCCGTTTCATCGAATAGATAAAAAATTCCCGGCAGGCTGTTGACGATCGTATCGGAGTATTCCTTTTCGCGGCGGAGTCGCTCCTCCATGGTGATGCGGTCGGTGATGTCGCGGCAGATTTTAATGAAGCCGATTTGTTTTCCCACGCGATCCTGCATGACACGAACAATGCCGCTGGCAAAGAACCGGCTGCCGTCTTTGCGGAGATGCCACCGTTCATCGCGCGAGAAACCGGTGTGCAGGGCGGTTGCCAGTTCTTTTTCCGCTTCCTTGCGCTCGCGGTCTTCCGGGGTGAATAGAATTTGTCCGTTCTGCCCCAGAATTTCCGCTTCCGGGTAGCCAAAAATCCGCTCCGCTCCCGGATTCCAACTCGCCACCGCACCATCGAGTTCCAGGGAAAAAATGGCGAAATCCTTCGCGTTCTCCAGAATCAACCGCCAGCGTTCCTCAGGCTCTCCCGACGCGAGTTCGGAATTTTTCGTCGCGACATTCTTTTTTTCCCCGGCATTCATGAAAATATTTCCCAAGGGCATTCGGATTAAAAACGAAAAGGAGCGCCGCTGACTATCGGGTAGATACCCCTAAGCTACCGAGGGAAAAACAGGTGGAGAGAAAAAGACACCCATGAACATCCACAATCCCGGAGCGCGGGCTTTAGCCCGCTTCAACATCGGCAGCCGACTGATTTCTGACCGGTATTTGACAATTGAAAGTTGCAGCGGCGTGAACGTCGCGCTCCGTTCGTTATTGAGATGGTTTTTTAGATTCAGCGCAACGCCTTCACCGCCTCCTGAAAATCCTGCGGCAAGGGCGCTTCAAAATGAAACCGCTCGACGGTTCGCGGATGAATGAATGCCAATTGGAAGGCGTGCAACATCACTCGCGACGCAGCAAAATTAACGAGTTCTTTCAAACGCAGATTCTGCCGCTGACCGTATGTCTGATCTCCCACCAGCGGATAACCAAGAAATTGAAAGTGAACCCGAATCTGATGCGTGCGACCCGTGTGCAGACCGGCTTCAACATACGTTGCCGCGCGCAACCGTTCCAAGACCCGATAGCTCGTGTGCGCTTCCCGCCCGCTGTCATCGCTCGCCGCCATTCGTTTGCGATGCGAGGGATGCCGCGCAATCGCCGCGCGGATATCGCCTTTGTCGCGTGGCAATTCCCCGCAGAGAATGGCGTGATAAATTTTCCCCACCTTCCGGCTCGCGAACTGTGATGAAAGCGCAAGATGCGTTTCATCATTTTTCGCCACGACGAGGCAGCCGCTCGTTTCTTTGTCGAGACGATGCACAATGCCGGGCCGCGCCACGCCGCCAATGCCGCTTAATTCGCCTTCGCAATGGTGCAACAGCGCATTGACCAGCGTGTGTTCCTCATGTCCCGCCGCCGGATGCACGACGATGCCCGCCGGCTTGTTCAAAACGAGGAGCGCGGCATCTTCAAATAAAATTTCGAGCGGGATTTCCTCCGGCAGCGCTTCGGCTGGTTTGGCTTCGGGCCAATGCACCTGCACCTGTTCACCGGCGTGAGGCATATGGGTTGGTTTCACCTTGCGGCCATTGACGAGAATGTGCCCTTCCTCAATCAGGCGTTGAATCGCGCCGCGTGACGCCGCTGGAAATTTCCCGCGCAAATACGTATCGAGCCGGCCGGACGGAAGCGTCTTTTCAATGATCACCGTTTCAGTGCGCGAAGCGGACATGCTATGGGAGAGGTGAACGAAGAGGGACGCGAATGAACCTTAAACCGTTTTGTTTATCCGTGCGCATCTGAAAATCAGGCCGGTGTGTCTTCCGCTGGCTTCGCTCGGTGTTCATTGCGCCATGTGATAAGAAAAACCAAACCCACGCCGGTGCAGATTGCGGTGTCCGCCACATTGAACGCGGGAAACCCGTGTTCGCCGCCGCCGCGCTGTTGCAGGTAAAAATAAAGAAAATCCACCACATGCTTTCGGAAAATCCGGTCAATGAGATTTCCCAGGATGCCGCCGACAATCAGGCCAAACGCGATTTGCCCCATCAACGTCCGTGAATCAAAATGCCGCCGGGTCAGGTATAAAATGACCAGCGCCGCCAAAGCGATGATCGCCAGGACGCCGTTGTTGTCATGAAACAGGCTCCAGGCCGCGCCGGTATTATGCCAGTGAACGAATTTGAAGAACCCGGGCACCACAATTTTTTCCTCCGCATACCCAAGAAACCGCAGCACGAGCGCCTTGGTGAGTTGATCCAGCGCCAGCACCGCAAGCGCGAGTCCAACAATGCGTTGGTTCGACGGTCGCTTGAGTGATTGAATCAGATTCATGAACGGGCGATGATTAAAGCCGGACGCGCGTCAGAAAACAAATTTTTTCGACGGGCGTTGGGGATGCTCCGTCACTGAAGCGAGTTTGGAAATCGGACGCAAGACTTCGATGTAGATGAAATCGTCATCAAACTGAATGCGCGCGGGGGCTTGGCGCCATTATTCCATGCCTGAGTTGCTCACAAACGCCAGCTTCCGGCTGTCCGGGGACCAGGAAGGGACGTTAATGGTGCCTTGCCCGCCGTAAACATAAGCGATCACTTTGGGCGTGCCGCCCTCGATGGGCATCAGCCGAAGATAAACTTGCTTGTAGTAAGGATGGTCGTTCGGCGCCACCGCTTTGGAAAAAGAGAGAAACGCAATCCATTTGCCGTCGGGCGAGATGTGGGGGAACCAGTTGTTGTATTCGTCGTTCGTCACCTGCTCCGGGTCTTTGCCATCCGGTTTCATTCTCCAGAGCTGCATCAAGCCGCTGCGGGTAGAATTGAAATAAATGTATTTGCCGTCCGGCGTGTACTCCGGGCCGTCATCCAGTCCTTTGGTGTCGGTCAACCGCACTTCGTCGCCGCCGTTGGAGGGAATTTTGTAAACGTCAAAATCTCCGTTTCTGCTGCCGGTATACACGAGAAATTTTCCATCCGGAGACCAGCCGTGCAGATATGAAGGAAACTTCGGCGTAATCAGTTTCGGCGTTCCGCCCTGGACTGGAACCGTGTAAACCGCGGACTGTCCGTTGTGGCTGGCGTCCTGATGACTGAGAGCGATCATCGTTCCGTCGAACGACAGCACATGGTCGTTGTTATTGCGGTTGGCAAAGTCCGTGTTGATGAGGGTCGGTTGCCGCTTCGCCAGATCAAAGCGATACAATCGTCCTTTTAAATCGGGTAAAGACCCGCTGCTGTTATAAATCAACGCGCTGCCGTCCAAGGTCCAGTTCGGCGCTTCAAATGGTTGCACCGCGCTGTAAATGAGCTGACGGTTCCCGCTCTGCACGTCGAGAATTTCCAAATGGCTGCCGAGATAATCCTGGTAAGGAACAAAACCCACTTTCGCGGGGCGAATGATCCGCACGTCGCGAAACACCGCCTTTTCCAGCACGTTCGAATTGTGGGAACAGACGAACAGACCGACATAAATTTCTTCACCGAGCGGAATATCCAGCATTTGGTTGGTCCCGAAAGGTTCACCAAACCGGGCGGCAGAAAAAATGTATTGGTTGCCTTTTCTCTCGAACTGAAGAACGTCGGGTTTAGTGATCGGCAACGTCAATTCTTCCGTGTCCGCTCCCTTCGCGCGGCGGAATTGAAGCGAAGTCAGGCCGTCGCCATGCACTGCGGCATCGGCGTACGCCGAGTCCGGATCGAGACTGGAGCGCACAATGCAGCCGATTTTTCGGTGCGCCTCAGTTCCCTTGCCGATGAATTCCACTCTGGTTTGAAGGATGAAGTCGCCCTTCATCTGTTTCCACACGAAATGAAATTCATCCCGCTTGGTCCACATGTTCGCTCCGGCGCCCGCGACCTCATATTGCTGGCTCGCGGCATCATACGACGCGTGACCGGAAATTGCAGGCGCACCCACATCCGTCTGGCTGCTGAACTGGCCGAGTGGATTTTCCTGGGCCAACGCCGGAATAACTCCAGAGGATATTAGAACAGACAGGGTAACGAATTTAGTTAAACCGATCAGGGCGGTGATTTTCATAAACATGGGGAATGAATGACGGCTAAAAGGTGTGCTCCGGGTGACATTCCGGCAGATTATATTTTACCGCTTCCGACTCAAGCCTCGTTTTAACGAAACCACCCGAGCGGAAGAACTTCCACATTTCTTTGACCTGACCGACACACACGTCAAAAATCAATACGGGATTTTATCTGTTTTTCTCTCCCAGTCACGAAACGCCAGGAGCGCTTCCTTGCGCAATAACGGTTTCATCTTCAACGTGCGTTTGGAAATCGGGCGCGAAACTTCAGTGTAGATGAAATCGTCGTCAAACTGGATGCGCGCGGCGTCTTTGCGGGTGTTGGCGTAGTAAACGCGTTTGAGCCGCGCCCAGTAAATCGCGGAGAGACACATCGGACACGGCTCGCAACTGGTGTAAAGTTCGCACTCGTCCAGTTCAAAAGTTTTCAGTTTTTTACACGCCTCGCGGATCGCCACGATTTCCGCATGCGCCGTCGGGTCGTTGCCGGAAGTCACCTGATTGCTGCCGCGCCCGACAATTTTGTTTCCTTTGACGACAATCGCGCCGAACGGCCCGCCTTTGCCGCGCCGCATCATTTCAATCGAGAGGCGAATTGCTTCGCGCATAAACTGTTTATTCATGGGGAAAAATTAAACCACGGATGGACACGGATTAGCACGGATAAAAAAACGAAACCGGAGTGGCATGCCCTACCTTTGATCTTTGCCGAACAACAGCCGCAGACTGTTCATCACAACCACCACGGTGCTGCCTTCGTGACCCACGACACCGAGTGTCAGTGGAATTTTGCCGAGCATCGCAAATGTGACGAGCACAACCACGGTGCCGAGCGAGATGAAAAGATTCTGCCGGATGATCGCGCGGGCACGCTGGCTCAGGCGGAAGGCGGCCAGAAAATTTTCCAGCTTGTCATGCATCAACACCACGTCGGCTTGTTCCAACGCTGCGTCCGCGCCGCGCGCGCCCATCGCCACGCCGATATGCGCGGCGGCGAGGCTGGGCGCATCGTTCACGCCATCGCCGATCATTGCGACTTTGCCATGCTGACTCAGTGCGCGAATTTCACTGACTTTATTTTCCGGCTTTAGTTCCGCGCGGACGTCATCAAGTTTTAATTCGCTGCGCAAATGTTCAGCAGCCGTCTTGCGGTCGCCGGTGAGGACGACTGTTTTCAATCCCGCGCGGCGCAATTCCTCAATGACCTGCTTCGCCTGCGGGCGAATATCGTCGCGCAACAAAATGCGCCCCAGCAAATCGCCTTCCGCAATCCAGATTTCAGAAATACCGGGCTCCGTTTGAATCCCGGCTTTCCAATCGCCGATTTTTTCCAATCGCTGTGAAGCCGCATCCCAAATCGCCGCGCCCGTGTGTTCGGCAATCCACTCGCGCCGGCCCAATAAGCAATCCACTCCATTATGTTTCGCGCGCAAGCCGTGGCCGGTGACGGATTCAAACTGATCCAATGGCACCAGCGCAAGTTGCTCGCGTTTGCCGTAGCTGGTGATGGCGCGAGCGAGCGGATGCGTGGAAAGTTTTTCCAGCGAGTAAGCAAGACGAGCGACTTCGTTTTCGCGTCCCGGCGGAAAGCTTTCAACCCTCTCGACTTTTAATTCGCCAGTCGTGAGTGTGCCGGTTTTGTCGAGCGCGACGGTGTCAATGTCCGCAAGTTTTTCCACCGCCGCGCCGCCACGAAAAAGAATTCCATGCCGCGCACTCCACGCGATCGCTGCGAGAACGGCGGACGGAATTGAAAGAACGAGGGCGCACGGCGAAGCGACGACGAGTAGAGTTCCCGCGCGATAAAGCGCGCTGTGCGATTCAACGCCGGCTTTAAGCGGTGCATAGCCAAAGACAAGCCACCATACAAAATACATTGCCAGCGAAACCGCGAGTACGACATAGGTGTAATACGAACTGAACCGGTCCGTGAATTGTTGCGACGGCGCTTTCTGGTGTTGCGCTTCCTTGATGAGATGGATGATTTTTTGGAGCGCACTCTCGGCGGCAGGCCGCAGCACAGTTGTTTCAACCGCGCCCCATAAATTAATTGTGCCGGCGAGAACAGAGTCACCGATATTTTTGTCCACAGCGGTGGCTTCGCCGGTCAGATTGGATTCGTCGGCGGCGGTTTTGCCTTTGGCAATTTCAGCATCTACTGGAAATTGCGCGCCGGGCTTAATGAGCAGGCGCATTCCGATTTGAAGCGATTCAACTTTGACCTCGCGTTCGTTGCCCTGCGCATCCAGCACGGTGGCGACTTTCGGCGTGTCGTGAAACAGCGAGTGAATTTCTTTTTGCGTTCGCCCCAGCGCGTAATGTTCGAGCGCGCCGGAAAAGGAAAAAAGAAACAGCAGCGTCGCGCCTTCGCCCCAAGCACCGAGATAAGCAGCAACACCGGCGACAGCGAGCATCAGAAAATGCACGTCAATCTCGCGCTTCTGCAATCGTTCCCAGACTTCGCCCGCGGTGAACCAGCCGCCGGCGAGATACGCCAGCATGTAAGCGCCGAGGTGCCATGGTTGTCCGCGGAAGAAATATCCGATCAATCCCAACACGCCGCAAAGACTCGCCGCGACAAGTTGCGCTTTCCATTCGTCGGCATGGTCGTGGTCATGGTCGTCGTGCAGTTCGATTTCGCGCGGAACAATTTTAGGGAACGGCAGGTCGCGCCAGCGCCAGAATTTCGGCGCGGTCGGGCAAGTCACACGCGCAATCGTTGTTGTCGTGCCACTGTGTTGAATCGTGATGCGCTCGCGCTCTGATTTGGAAAGCGGAAAATCACAGGTAGCGCAGTCAGTTTTTCCTTCGAGCAACGAACAGTGTTCCGCGCCGGCGGTTTGCTTGATCCGTTCGGCGATCGTTTCCGTGACACGCGGTACATCCGCCCGGCCGAGGGTGGCAACGGAAATTTTTTGTTCCGCACGGTTGATGGTGACAGCTTCCAAGGATGGCTCGGCGGCCAACGCATCCGCCACCGAGCGGGCGATGCAGGCGTGGCTGATGGCCGGATGGTCAGCGTTGGCGCGAGTAGAACTCATAAATAGCATTGTATTTTTAACACAGTTACGAACGTGTCGCGACGAGGAAATTAACACCATTTTTGGCACTCGGTTGTGATTCTTCGTTGCTTCCCGGTGGCTCCTAAGCGAACGTTGGCCAATAAATATGACCAAAGGTGTCGGTCGTTCGATTACGACTAATCAAGCTCTTCTCAATTGGGTGGAGGAAATCACCAAACTCTGCGAACCAAACCGCGTTTTGTGGTGCGACGGTTCCGACGAAGAATATCGGGCGCTGACCGAGCAAATGGTGCAAACGGGCACATTGATTCGACTCAACGAAGTGAAACGCCCCTACTCTTTCCTGGCCCGCTCGCATCCCAGCGACGTCGCGCGCGTGGAAGATCGAACGTTTATTTGTTCACGCACCCAGGAGGAAGCAGGGCCAACCAACAATTGGACTGATCCGGCCGCGATGAAAGAAAAGCTGCGCGGGCTTTTCAACGGCTGCATGAAGGGGCGCACGATGTATGTGATTCCATTCGCCATGGGTCCGCTCGATTCGCCTATTTGCAAAATTGGCGTGGAGATAACCGATTCGCCGTATGTAGTCGCGAACATGCGAATCATGGCGCACATGGGGCAGGCGGTGTTGGACAAACTCGGCGCGACTGGTGCGTTTGTTCCTTGTCTGCATTCCGTCGGCGCGCCATTGCAACCGGGCCAACCGGATGTTCCGTGGCCCTGCGCGACCGATCCGACAAATAAATACATTGTTCATTTTCCCGATGAACCTTCGATCTGGTCGTTTGGTTCCGGTTATGGCGGCAATGCGTTGCTTGGGAAAAAATGTCTCGCGCTGCGAATCGCTTCGGTCGTGGCGCGGGACGAAGGCTGGATGGCGGAACACATGCTAATCCTTTGTTTGACTTCGCCGCAGGGCAACAAGCATTACATCGCCGCCGCTTTTCCCAGCGCCTGCGGCAAAACTAATCTCGCGATGTTGCAATCAACACTGCCCGGCTGGCGTGTCACGACGCTCGGCGATGACATCGCGTGGATTCACATTGGCAAAGACGGACAGCTTTACGCGATGAATCCGGAGATGGGATTTTTCGGAGTCGCGCCGGGAACTTCCACCAAGTCGAATCCGAATGCGCTTGCCGCGTGCGCGAAGAACACGATTTTTACCAACGTTGTGCTGACTCCCGAGGGCGACATCTGGTGGGAAGGCATGGGCACACCGCCGCCGCAACACGGAATTGACTGGCAAGGCAATGAGTGGTCGCCCGCGAGCGGAAGGAATGGCGCGCATCCAAATTCGCGTTTCACCGCGCCCGCCGCGCAATGCCCGGTGATTGATCCCGAGTGGCAAAATCCCGAAGGCGTGCCGCTGTCGGCAATTTTGTTTGGCGGACGACGGCCGGGAACGATCCCACTCGTGAACGAAGCGTTCGATTGGGAACACGGCGTTTTTCTCGGCTCAACGTGCGGCTCGGAAACCACTGCCGCCGCAACCGGACAAACGGGAGTGTTGCGTCGCGACCCATTTGCGATGCTGCCATTCTGCGGCTACAACATGGGCGATTATTTCGCGCACTGGCTTTCGTTCGCGCAACGCACGGATGCGGGAAAACTGCCGAAAATCTTTTTCGTAAACTGGTTTCGCAAGGATGCCGATGGAAAATATCTTTGGCCCGGTCACAGCGAAAACGTCCGCGTGCTCAAATGGATTTGCGAGCGCGTTGCCGGAACCATCGAGGCGCAGCCGACGCCCATTGGAAATCTGCCGAAACCGGACACGCTGGATTTGTCTGGCTTGAACATTTCCGCCGCGGACGTCCGCATCCTCACTTCGGTGGATGAGCCGGGCTGGCTAAAAGAAATTGAAGATATCGCGGCCAGCTACGCGAAATTTGGAAATCACCTGCCCGGCGCGCTCCGACAACAACTGGATCGCTTGCGGCAGCAACTGAAGCAGGCGCAATCTGCCGTGTTCACTGCAAAAAATTAACCCCGGATTTGCATCCGGGGTTTTCGATTCAACCAAACAAAACAAAAAAATCAGCGTCCGGCTTGTTCCGCAGCTTTAGGACTGAGAACCGCCTGGGATTGGCTGCAGCAACTTTTTTTCTCGGAACAAGTCTGGGTCTTTTCCGCGCAATTCTTGGCCTGCGTTTTTTCCGCACAAGCCGTTTTCGCCTTCTCCGGACAACCAACCTTGGCTTTGTCCGCGCAGGTAACGTTTTCAACCGCCTGCAAATTAATTGCGAGCGTGGCCAGAGCTAAATAGATGAGGAGTTTTTTCATGACGCGATCATAGACATTAACTATTTCGACACAAGAAATTTTGGCTCACTGAAACCTGGTTGCCCGATACAATTCACAGCAAAGAGCCGCGCATGACCACGTAAGCAATTGTGAAATAAATAATCAACCCCGTCACGTCCACCAGCGTCGCAACAAAGGGCGCGGATGAAGTCGCCGGATCGAGTTTCAGCCGGCGCAGCAAAAATGGAAGCATTGAACCCGCGAGCGTTCCCCACATCACCACGCCGATCAACGAGAAGAAAATCGTCAGCGCCATCAACATCCAATGCGGTCCGTACGCCTGAAAAGCAAAATGCCAGGCCGTGATGCGAATAAAACCAATCGTGCCGAGAATAATCCCCAGCGCGAGACCGGACAGCGCTTCCCGCCGCATCACGCGCCACCAATCGCGCAAGGTGACTTCGCCCAGCGCCATCGCGCGAATCACCAGCGTGGTGGCCTGCGATCCGGAATTGCCGCCGCTGGAAATGATCAACGGCACGAACAACGCCAGCACCACCGCCTTGGCAATTTCCCCTTCAAAAAAACTCATCGCCGTCGTCGTCAACATTTCGCTGAAAAACAAAATCACCAGCCACGGCGCCCGTTTACGCACCATTCCGAAAAGCGCGATTTTCAGATACGGCGCATCCAACGCTTCCATACCGCCCATTTTCTGCATGTCCTCGGTCGCCTCGCGTTCCGCTACATCCAGCACGTCATCCACCGTGACGACTCCCACGAGTACGTCTTTGGAGTCCACGACGGGAAGGATGGTTGAATCATATTTTTTGAAAGCCGCCACCGCCGTTTCCTGATCGTCGGTTGCGCGCAGAAAAATCTGCTGATTTTCCAACAACTCCAACACGGACATTTGCAAGGGAGCCACGACCAGATTACGAAGCCGAACGTAATCCACGAGATGTCCCTTGTTGTCGATGACGTAGAGCTGGTTCATCGCGTCACGCTTGAATTCTTCATCGCGTAAATGCGAGAGCACCTCGGCCACCGTCCAGTTCTGCTGGATGGCGACGTAGTGAGGCGTCATGCGGCGGGCAATCGAGCCTTTGGGATAACCCAGCAGTTCAGTGGCGATTTTGCGTTCCTCCGGCTGGAGCAACGCGAGCAGTTTTTGAGTCGCGGCGGAAGGCAATTCTTCCAGGAGCGCGGTGCGGTCGTCCGGTGAAATGTCGTTGAGTATCTGCGCGACTTTTTCAGTGCCGAGCGCGTGCAGCATGTTTTCCTGGTCCTCCACGGGCAGACACTCGAAGACTTCCGCGGCAAGATCATTGGGAAGAATCCGCAACAACACCGCTTCGTCATCCGGGCTTAGGTCGAAGAAAATTTCCGCAATATCCGCCGGGGGAAAGCCACAGAGAATTTCACGCAGTTGGGCAAAATCGCGCCTGGCGATCAATTCTACCAACTCCGGCTGAAGCAAATTGCCGATCACTCACTCAATCAAACCTAAGTTGCATCGTCGCGCAAAACAAAAAAGCCGTTCCGCATCGCACGGAACGGCGTTTTTAAGCTACAGCGGTTTTTTGGGCCGCTTAAGCTTCAAAGGATTTGCCACAACCACAACTTTGTTTGGCGTTCGGATTGGAAATTTTAAAACCACCGCCAGTCAGCGCATCGCTGAAATCAACCACGGTGCCTTTTAGATACTTGGCGCTGAACGGATCCACCAACACTGCCACGCCAAAAAATTCGTCCGCCACATCATCCGGGCGCTTTTCATCAAACGTCATCGAGTATTGCATTCCCGAACAACCGCCCTGCTCCACATACACGCGCAACGTCTTGCCGCTGTTCTCGGGAAGGCTCAAAATGGACTTCACTTCTTCGGCGGCGCTGGGCGTCAGGGTGATGACCGGTTCAGTTGTGGTGCTAACTTCCATATTGATTCATCCGAAACTAACAGCGGTGTTGGAGTGTGTCAAACGGCGCGCTAACTTTTCTCGGAATTTTTTTCGCCCCGGGCGCGTTCCTGCGCGCGAAGAATTTTTTTCTGCAGACTTTCTCCGAGGGGCGGCAACATTTCCTGTAGTTGCTGGTAAACTTTTATCGCCTGCGGCCATTCATGCAGATCTTCCGCCAACCGCCCGGCTTCCAGTCCCGCTTTTTTTGCCCAAAAAGCATTTACCGTCTCGCCCTCGCGCAAATCTTTTCCAAACAACACATCCAGGTAATCGTTCAACGCCAATTGGAGCAAGGCGGTCTGATCGTTCGCAGTCAGTTGCGCCGCCTGTTTCTCGATAACAGTGGCAAGTTTGAATTTGGCCTCGCTGCGGGCGGCCACCGATGACTGAGGCATTTCGAGCACTTTGTTATAGGCTGCCATGGCGTTGGTATATTGGCTCGGATCCGCCGCGCCCAATTGAAAATAACAATCGCCGATTCGTCCCCATGCCGCCGGCGCGAGTGAATTGGTGGGATAGGCTTGGGGAATGGTGCTGAAGATGCGGCGTGCTTCCTCAATGTTGGCGAACTTTTTTGTCTCGCTCGAATCCAGATGCATCGTGGCGTCTCCGTAGGCAAACGTCGCCTGCAACGCCAGCTCCAGCGGGCAGCTCGCATCGGTCGCCAGGTTCGTGAAATAGGTGATGGCATCCTTATAACGCAAGCGGGCGACGGCCGCGCGGCCCGCCATCATGCGGGCTTCGAAAGCAAGTTCCGACGCCGGGGCGTTGGTGCTGAACACCAGTTGATACCAGTTCTCCGCGCCGAGGTATTCGCCCTGATTAAAATAGAAATCACCAATCCACCAGTTCGCGCGCGGTGCCAGTTCATTCGTGGGAAAACGCGCGACGAAATTTGTGAATGCGTTCAAGGCATTCGTTTCCTGTTTGCCCATGTAAAAATCCCACGCCCGGTAAAACTCCGCGCGCGGCAACCGCGCATCGTTCGTAAAAGCGCCAATCCACGCCGTATAATTCGTAATCGCCGCGTCCCAGTTCGTCTCCCGCTCATACGTCCGCGCGATGGCCAGCCGCAACTCCGGCACCAGCGCATTCGTCGGATACCGCGTTTCCAATTCAGCAAATACCTGTCGCGCGCCAGCGGCATCATGGTGTTGCGACAGTCCTTCACCGGTCAAAAGGAGACTGTGCGGTCCGGCAAATCCGTCCGGGAACCAATCCAGAATCCGGCGCACCGCATTGCTGGCGGCGGCAAAATCTTCCGCTGCGAGCGCAGCCCGGACGGTTTGATACAGCGCGCCTTCGACCATCTGCTGTTTGATTTCCGGCATCACGGCGTAAGTGTCCGCCACGAAATTATAATTCGCGATCGCCCCCGCAAAATCTTTCATTTCCAATTGAGCGTCGGCCCATTTAAAACGCGCTTCAGCCTGTTCTTTCGAAACGGGCAACCGTTCGGCTGCCTGACGAAACGCGGTGAGACTCTCTGCGATTTGCCCCTCCAGCCAGAAACACCAGCCCTTGCCCAAAAGCGCCCGGGCCGCCAGTGGACTGTCTTTGAACCGCGTCAGCAACGTTTCAAAATGATTGGAAGCGGAGTGTAAAACATTGGTCGCCAGAATTGGCGTGGCCACGGCCAGTTTCAAATTCAATTCACCCAACGTCAGCAAAGTCAAATCCGCCGCGTCAGACTGCGGAAACTGAGTGAGATATTTTTCCAGAATTTGCACGGCCTCGGCGGTTTTGTTCTGCCGCAGATTCAAATCCGCGATTTTCAACAGGGCGCGACGCTGCTCCTCCAGCGGAACATTTTCCGCGAGATTTTTTTGATACGCCGCCGCGGCTTCGTCGTAACGTTTAAGTTGTTCCAGCAAATCCGCCTGAAAAGCGAGGCCTTGCGCGCGATTGGTCACGTTAGCGGAGGCGACGAGGTTGGTTGAGCTTTGCAATGCCTCCTCGATGCGGCCTTCCGCCCTCTGCCAGCGACTGTTTAGAAATTGTTTTCGCCAGGCGAATTCATCGTTAAACGCCATTGTGTTCAACGCATCCAGAGCAGCTTTGACCTCATTTAAGTTACCCAGTTCCAACTGCGCCTCGCCAAGCAGCAAAAATCCGGACGCGAGCGTGAGACTGGTTGAATTCGCGCGCTCGGATTTTTGAAAGGCGCCGCTCGGATCCTGCAACAGGCCTGCCACCCGCGCCCATTCACGCAGCCTTGCCAGGGCCGAGCCTTCGCGGATAGTCGCATCCAAAACGAGCGGCGATTCAGGAAAATTTTTAATTACCTGATCAAAGGTTTCCGCCGCCGCGGGATAATTGGTGTTTTCAAAGTGCGCTTTGCCCGTCCAATAAAGATATTGATCGGCAATTTTGCCCGCGTTGGTGCGATTGTTGGAAAGCAACTCAACCGCGCTGGAAAACTGTTTCAAATAAAACTGCGACTCCGCGCGATAGAGAACCGCTTCCGACAGACGCGCGGAACCGGGGAATTTCTGGGCGAATTCCGCAAAATCTTTTTCCGCCTGCTCCCAGAAGCCGCTGTTGAATTTATTCGTGGCCGCGCTGAACGCCCGATTCTCGCCCGGAGCCGCCGCGGATACGCGCGTGCCATACACAAGGAGCGTCAGCAGGATTAAAATTGTTCGCCTCAGGGAAACCATGCGCGGAAAGTGTAACTCAATTGACCGACGCGGAAAGCGGAAATAGTGGCACGGGCGTCCCGCACGTGAGTTGCTATGATTGCTTGCCAAAGTAATTT
>JBEEGR010000012.1:0-9956 GCA_041166985.1 Verrucomicrobiota bacterium
GTGGTGAAAATGCCAAGTTTGGACTCAGCACTTCGGAACTTCTCGCCGCTACAGAAATGCTCAAGAATGAAAATCTGGGGCATTGCTTTAAACTCCTTCATTTCCATATCGGTTCCCAGGTGCCGGATATTTTGACGGTCAAGAAAGCCGTCCAGGAAGCTTCACGGTTCTACGCCAAGCTCTACAAAATGGGTTTCGCCATTGAGTATATGGATGTCGGCGGTGGCCTGGGTGTGGATTATGATGGCAGTCGTTCCGCCTTTGATAGTTCCACCAATTACAGCCTGCAGGAATATACCAACGACATCGTTTATTACATCGCCGATGTCTGCAACGCCGAGAAAGTTCCGCATCCCGACATCATCAGCGAGAGCGGTCGCGCGATTGTGGCGCATCACAGCGTGTTGATCGTGGAGGTGTTCGGCGCGATTGAAAAAGTTCGGCCCGGAGAAATTTTCCAATACGGCGAGACGGAGCATCCCATCGTCAAAGAACTGCTGGATATAAAAAAGAATCTCGGCAAGTTGAACAAACTCGAAGCGTTCCACGACGCACAGGAACGCCGCGAAGATGCGCAACACATGTTCACGCTCGGCGTCATGGATTTGCCGGAGAAAGCCAAGATTGAAAATCTTTATTGGGAAATCAGCACCGATGTTGTCCAGAGTTTCAAAGGCCAGGCTTACATTCCCGAAGAAATCCGCAAACTCGAAGACAGTCTCGGCGATCAGTATCTCTGCAATTTTTCCGTCTTTCAATCGCTGCTCGATCATTGGGCGCTCGGCCAGTTGTTTCCCATCATGCCCGTCAGCCGATTGAACGAACAGCCGACCCGCGAAGGCACGTTGGTGGACATTACGTGCGATTCCGACGGCCAGGTGAACAAGTTCATTGACCTCCGCGACGTGCGCGACACACTGCCGCTTCATAAGCTCAACACGAATGGCAATGGCCAGCAGGAACCTTATTATCTCGGATTTTTCCTGATGGGCGCGTATCAGGACATCATGGGCGACCTGCACAATCTTTTTGGCCGCGTCAATGAAGTGCATGTCTTTCTCGATCCAGACGAAGCCACCGGTTATTACGTCGAAGAAATCATCGAAGGCACCACGATCATTCAGGCGTTGACGTCCGTGCAATACGACGAAAACGAATTGAAGCGCCAGATGAAAGCGCAGATGGACGAAGCCATCAAATCCGACCGCATGAAACCGTCCGAAGCGATGCGCCTGCTCGATGACTACGAAAAAGGTTTGAAGGAATACACCTATCTGAATTTCTAATTACAAATTCCGAATGACGAATCTCTCCCTCGCCACGTCGTTGGTCGCTTTCATTCGTAATTTGAAATTCGCAATTCGCAATTTTCCCCATGCCTGACACGCCGCCCAATCCGGAACTTCTGCGCTCGCTGGGCCGGCTCGTGCGCGGACTCTCGGCGTTGTTCTGGGGATTGCCGCTGGCGTTGATCGTTTGTGTGGAAACCGCCAAAACCAACTGGCTTCAGGCGCTGACAATTTTTCCGCCCGCCGTTGCCACCGGTCTTTTATTTTACGGACTCTCGCAACTCGCTTCATTCCAAAAACAGGAACGGCCCTGGCGCACGACGCTGGATTATGCGCGCTTGTTCGCGCTGATTACCTTTGGACTCAGCCCGTTTCTTTACTGGGGAAATCGGGTGCCGGAACAACCCTTATTTGGCGCGTCCATTTATGTATTTGCGGTGTCCGCCTGGCTCTTGTTGTTCAGCATCAACCTGGTTGTTCAACGGCTGGGAGCAATGCTGCCGGACGAAACATTGCGTCATGAAACGCGCCAGTTCACTTCCGTGAATCGCAGCTTGCTGATCGCCCTGCTGTTGCTCGTCGCGACTTATATCGGACTGATGTTTGTCCCGGTGTTGCCCGAATTCCTGGAAAACTTTCTTGTTTGGATTGACCGCGTCGGCTCGTGGTTGCTGGTTTTTTTGATTTTACTGCCCCTGGCCATGACCATGGCGCTGATCTGGAAAGCCAAAGAAGTTGTCCTCGACAGCGTTTTCGGCGGGAATCACTAAATCAATTTATCCGTTCGGCAATTTCGTAACGGAACATCCGCTTCTTCATCCAACGCACGGCGAGCAGGTCGTAGAACGACGCAAACAGCCGGTTCCACACGCCGTAATTGCTCTTGCCGGACAAACGTGGATTGTGGCGCACAGGAATTTCTGTGACGGTGAAACCCTCGCTCTTGATCAGCGTCGGCAGAAAACGGTGAATACCTTTGAAAAATTTCAGGTCCGCCACACACTCGCGCTTGAAAACCCGATAACAACAACCGGCGTCTGAAATATTTTCGCCGGAAAGTTTGTTCCGCACGCTGTTGGCTATGCGCGAAGAAAGGATGCGCATTAAATTATCCCCTTTGCTTCGACTCTCAATGCGCGAGCCGCAGACACAGTCGAAATTTTTCAATGCCGCCAGAAAATTTGGTAGGTCGCGCGGGTCATTTTGCAAATCCGCATCCATCGTGGCGATAAATCGTCCGCGTGCTTCGTGAATTCCCGCCCAGAGCGCGGCGGATTGGCCGCTATTGACTTCCAGCTTCAAACCCCGCACGCGAGAGTCGGCGGCAGCCAGTTCTCTCAAAACTTCCCACGACCTATCACGACTGCCATCATCCACCGCGATGATTTCGTAAGAAATTCCGAGCGGCTCCATCGCCGTGCGCAGCGCGGAAAGCAAAGGACGCAGGTTCGCTTCCTCATTAAAGCAAGGAATGACGAGACTCAATTCTGGCTCGGTGGATTTTGATTGCGGAGCGTCCATTAAGAATTGTGAAAAGCTAACGGATGCGCGGTGGAGTTCAAGCTTCCGCTTGCTGCTTAGGACGCGGAACGCCGAGCACCAGCTCGGCGCGAAGATCATTCACCATCGTGCCGAGCTGGTGCTCGGCGTTCCGAAAATTTCAATTTAATCGCTCGGAAACCTTGAAACGAAACATCCGTTTCTTCATCCAACGCACCGCGAGCAGATCGTAGAATGAGGCAAACAACCGGTTCCACACGCCGTAATTGCTCTGGCCGGCGAAGCGCGGATTGTTCGTCACCTCAATTTCCGTAACGGTGTGACCCTCAATCTTGAACAGCGTCGGCAGGAAACGGTGCATCCCTTTGAAAAATTTCAGGTTTTGGATGCACTCCCGCTTGAACGCGCGATACGTGCAGCCGGCGTCGGCAATCTGCTCGCCGGACAATTTGTTCCGCACCGCGTTGGCGATGCGCGATGACGCCACTCGAATAAAATTATCACCTTCGCCGCGCGCTTTCACGCGCGTGCCGCAAACGCAGTCAAAGTGCTTCAACTGTTCCAGAAATTTTGGCAAATCCTTCGGGTCATTCTGCAGATCTGCGTCAAGCGTAAACAAATATTTGCCGCGCGCGGCCTTGAGACCGGCGAAGCTCGCCGCGCTCTCGCCGCAGTTGAACGCAAATTTTTGCACACGAATGCGCGGATCGCTGGCCGCGAGTTCTTTGAGGATCTCCCACGACTTGTCCTTGCTGCAATCATCGGTGATGACGACCTCATAGGGCAGCTTGAGCGGTTCGACCGCCGCGCGGATGGCCTTAATGAGTTCGCGCAGATTGCCTTCCTCATTGTAACAAGGAATGACGAGGCTGAGTTCTGGAATTTCCACGCTCATTTTTTGTTAGCCGTTTCTGAAAGTTGAAACGTAGTAATAATCTGGGCGAATTTAGAAAAATGTTCGGCATCGAAAGACCATAAATCAATCAAATCACCCTCCCAATTCAGAATTATTGTTTTGGTTGAAGGAATATAAAGATAGCCGCTCCAGCCGAACATAATTGTGAGGTAAAACATTCCTATCAAATCGTCTCGTTCTTTCGCTTCAAACAAATGCCCCGGCAAGTCAATCAACCGGCCATTTTCTCCATGGCTACAGCGAATTGCTTGGATTAAAGACATCTCGTCGGGTTGGTAAAGCGCCCAGTCATTGATTTGAAATAGTGCCGAATCAAAATCTCCTACCCAACGCAACAAATGTCTGACAAAGGCCATCGTTCTTCGAGCTTCCGCGGGAGGGGCGAACTGTTTGTAATAAGAACCTTCGGGCAATGACTCGCCGTAAGGTTCTTCGGTCATTTTTTGACTCCGTAACCATTCTGAACATTCAGATGCCGTCAGACATTTCATTCGAAACCGTTTTACTTTTTCCCGTAAAATTCCGCGATCGCGTCGCAGACTTTGTCCGCCGCGTCGATGCCCATTTCGCCGTGGATCGGCAGCGACAGGATTTCCTTAACCGCCTTTTCCGTGTTCGGCAATTTCGGAATGTAGGGGAACAAGCCCACGACCGCCGGTTGCAAATGATTCGGCTTGGGATAATGCACGCCGGTCTCGATGTTTTTCTCTTTGAGAAATTTTTGCAGGTCGTCGCGTTTTTCGGCGCGCACAACATACATGTGATACACCGGCGTAGCCCACTCACGCACAAGCGGCGTTTGCACGAGACCTTTGAGTCGCTCGTTGTAGCGCGCGGCGATTTTGCGGCGGTTCTCGTTGAAGCCGTCGAGATGCTTCAACATCACGCGACCAATGGCGGCGTTGATTTCATTGAACCGCACGTTGTAACCCGTGAATTCGTGGTCGTATTTTCCCTGGCGACCGTGATTGCGCAACATGCGGAGACGATCGGCGTAATCCGTTTTGTTGGTCGCGATGCAGCCGCCGTCGCCGAGCACGGTGAGATTTTTGGATGGGAAAAAGCTGAACGCGCCGAAGTCGCCCATGCTGCCGACGGTTTTGCCTTTGTATTTCGCGCCCTGCGCCTGCGCGCAATCTTCGATGACCCAAAGTTTATTCTTCGCAGCGATGGCGAGCAGCCGGTCGTTGTCAATCGGATGGCCGTAAAGATGCACGCCAATGATGCCGACCGTGCGTGGCGTGATGAGCGATTCGACGTGCGCCAAATCCATGACGTAGGTTTCATCAATGTCGGCAAATACCGGCTTTGCGCCGAGATGAATCAACGGTTCCATGGTTGGAAATGCCGTGTGACTCGGCACGATGATCTCATCACCCGGCCCGATGCCCTGCAACTGATGCAGCAGATAAACAATCATCGTCCACGAACTACCGAGGACGCATTGTGTGGTGCCGGTGTGCGCGGCGAGTTCGGCTTCAAACGCCTGCGATTCCTTGCCGAGGATGTATTGACCGGAACGTAACGCGCGCAACGCGGCTTCCTCGACTTCGGCATCCACGAAACATTTTGATAATGGAATTTTACTCATAAAGTTCTGCGTCGCGCGAAGACCGCGAAGGTAGCGAAGAGGAAGGTTTTTCTTCGCGTTCCTTCGTATGCTTCGCGCGACATTTTTATTTCAACTCAACTGCCCTGCCAATTTTTGCAGACTCCAGCGCAGCATTCAATACACGGACAGAATCATAGCCAGCCCAGCCATCGGCGCGCGGAGCTTTGCGGGTCTTCACGGAATCCACAAACGCGCGCAACTCGGCCAATAATGGTTCCTCGGGCGGCGTTTCGATCTGCGTGACGAGTCCTTCGACGCCTTTGAAATCGTTGCCGTCGCGGACGTGACTGTTCGCGTAGGTTTTGATTTTGTATTGCGAAATGTTGTAATCGCAAACCGCGCTTAACTTATCACCGACAACGATGACTTCGCGGAATTTGCCGGGAATAAAATAGTCATTTTCAACGGTTGCCCAGGTTTTGCCGTGCAGGGTTTCGTATTCGAGGGAGACGAACGAGACATCGTCCATGCCGCGGCCCATGAAATCGTGGTGAATGGCAAGCACGGTTTTCGGCAGCGCATTTAAAACGTAGTTGAATAGATCCACAAAATGAATGCCGTCGGCAAACATCACGCCGCTGTCATTACGCGGGCGTTTGAACCCGCCGAAATGGCCGCGCAACATGTTCACTTTGCCGAATTCGCCGGCTTGAATCGCGTCGCGAATCCAGATTGTCGCCGGATCGAAGCGCAGGATGTGTCCGACCTGCAGAATGCGTTTGTGTTTCCCGGCGATTTCCGCGAGTTGCTTTGATTCTTCGTTCGCGAGTGTCAGCGGTTTTTCGACAAATACATCTTTGCCGGCTTCGAGAAATTCTTTGCAGAGCGGAAAGTGCGTGTGCGCAGGCGTGACGATTACCGCGCAATCCACTTTGCCTGCGAAATCTTTGTAGTTCGTGGTGAGCTGCGCCTCGGGCAAGCCGAGTTTGCGGGCAGGGTCGAGTTGTTTCGCGCCGACTTCAGCTACATAAAGTTCAATCGGCAACGAATTGAGATTGCGCAGGTGATTGACGCCCCAGCGACCGAGACCGATTAAGAGAACTTTTGTCATTATATGGATACGGATTTATCGGTTCACGCCGGAAGCTTGCCAGACGAAGCGGCTGAAGCGAACGCGCCGCCGATTTTTTAGAAAATCAGGCGGCGCAGCAAGTGAAAAGGACTGACGTTAGAAGCGAAACGTGACATTCACGCCGCCGCCGAGATCCAGTTTGTGATATTCAGCGGCCAAATGATTGTCGGTCCGCTTGATGTCGTAACCGGCAAATGCGCGGACATTCAAGTGCGGGCAAATGATGAAATATAAAGAAGCGCCCATGGATTGGAGATAATCATTGCGTTCGCCAATGCTGGATTCCGTAAAGTGCGTGTATTTGAAGCGATAGTACGGTTGAAACACGGCGTGCTTGCACAACACGTGCGTGTAGGTCGCGAACAGCATTTGGTCGGTGCGATCGCTCACGTCGGAGGCATCGAAGGGAAAGAATTCAACTTTGGTCGAGGTGAAATGATAATTGCCTTCGTAGCCGAACGCGAACGCCATTTGTTCATTGATCGGCAGAATGCGTTTCACGCCGAGGTGCGGCAACAACTCCGAATAAAACTGATCGTAACCATCGGAGGTCATCAAACGCATCCCGTTCACGCCACCAGAGAAAACCCAGTTGTCGCGCGACCATTGCGCATCGGCAAAAAGCGTTTGCGCGTTGAAGTTGAAATGCGATAGCGGCAGTCGGGAACCGGGCAATCGCTCGTCGTCGAGGCCAAAATCAAACCATTGATGCCGATACCCGAAACGTGGCGCGAGTTTTCCTCCTTCGATTTCGTAAGGCGTCGGCGCCAGCGCGATTTCCACAGTGCTGACCAAAACAACCGCCTCAACTTTTTCCCGGTCGCGAACGCCGAAGGGATCTTTGTCCGTCAAAAACAAATTGTCCGTTCGGAAAAGCTGCGCGTCGCCGCTCACCTCGAACAAAGTCTTGCGCGCTTTCGGGCGCAACACGGATTGCGGCCCGACATCGTCGCTTTCGCCCGAATAAAGTTCCGGTGCGGCCTCGCCGTCGTTGAACTGCGTTTTGACAACCGGCTTCAACTGCTGGCGTTCCTGCACAGTTTCCACTTGAGCGACCTGGGCGCGGGCAGTGGCGACACAAACCAGAGCGATAGTAATAGAGAGAGTTTTTTTCATGAGAATCAACCTTGGCTTTGCGGAAGAGTCGGCACTACGAAAATTTGATACGTGTTGTCGTCAATGGAATTGAGACCGTTTTCAGGAATGCCATGCTGCGGCTTTTGCCCGTGAAGAAAGGCGTCCGGCGTGGCGCCGGTATCTTCGGCTTTGCCGTTTTGGATAAGATTATTTTGTTGATTGATCGCGTCCTGGATCAAAGGGAGCGATGAGAGCGGGTTTGAAAATCCGTTAATCAATTGGGAACCGCCGACGAGCTTGGCCAGGTTGATGTCGAGCACCGGGCCGAATTCGGTTTGGCCGGCCAAAATGAAAACGAGTTGGCCCGCCTTGAGTGTCACCGACTTTCCGTTCGGCAACGTCACCTCGCCTTTGCCTTCCAATACGATCAACTTAAATCCGCCGCCCGGCGTGGCCACGACAATGATGGTAGTGCCGAGAACGGCCGCTGAAGCGCCGCCGGATTTAATCGTCCCGCCGCCTTTGCCTTTGGGCGAATGGAACAGAACATTTCCTTTTTGCAATTCCATCGAACGGCTGGCCGGCTCGAATGAAAAAACCGTGTTCGCGCCAATACGCGTAATCGTCTGGTCGGGCGCGGTCAGTTCGGCGCGCGATTGCGGCCCGGTGCGGACGAGGTCCGGGGCTTTGATGACTTCATTGATCTGCGCGGGCTGGGCGGTTTTGGTCGCCTGGGGGACGACGGTGACTTCTTTCACGATTTCCGTGAATGTACTTTCAGACAGTGGCGCGGCCAAACCGGACACACAACACATCAGGCTGGCGAGAACGATTTTAGTTTTCATATTGGCTTCGGTTTTTACTACTCACTTACGGAATTTTATACCAGTGAAATGTGCGCGCAACGTCAGTTATTGTAAAAGTGGATAGTATTCCATCGAAGGCTTCCCTCTCACAAACATTTGTCTCCCCGGTCAGGGGGATGGAATCGTTGGCGACATCGGTTGTCCCGTGAAATTTATAAAACTCGGCACTTCCAGATGAAAGTCCGACGGGTTTGTGCCGAAAATGTCCAAGCCTTGTCCCACGACCAACTGGATTGTGAACGGCCCGGCCGCGCCACTGGCGATATCGCCAAGCTGTTGTTGAATCGCATCGGTGATCAACGGCATGGAAGAGAGCGGATTGGAAAATCCCTGAATCAGCAGCATGTGCGCGATCAATTGTTGGATATTGAAATTCATCACCTCGCTGTGACTTTCTCCGTCCGCGGCGATGATAATCATTTGTCCCGCATGGAGCGTGACGGCATCCCCATTGCGCAACGTCACCACACACTCGCCTTCCAACACGAGCGTTTTGAAAGCGCCGTCCAACAGGATCGAGCAAACAATTGTCGTGCCCAACACTGCCGCAGTCGCGCCGCCGTGCTTGATTGAACCGCCGCCCTGTCCGGCGGGTGCGTGAAAAAGGATGCTGCCTTTTTCCAGGTAAATGCTCCGGCCGCTCGGCTCGAAGGAAAAAATCGTGTTGGCGCCGATGCGGGTGATGGTTTTGTCCGAAGCGGTCAATTCCACGCGAGATGCCGGGCCAGTGCGGACGAGGTCCGGCGCTTTGAACAACTGGTTGGTCTGGGCGCGGGTCGCGGTTTTGGTGGCCGCAGCCACAACATTGACGTCGTTGACGATTTCCGTGAAGGTGCTTTCCGTCAGTGCAACTGGAGCGGCAGAAACGGTCAGGCTGACGCAGGTGAGCAAACTAAAAAGAAGAAATCTCATTTTATTGTTCGCATCGAAATGCTATTACGGCGGTGTTAAATCAATGCCGCAAATTGTGTGAAATGTCAATGACGCAGACCGGAAACTTAACGCCCGCATTGCCCGGCAATCGGTTGTGAACCCATGAAACCAACAACGAAACGCTTGCTGATCGTGCTGGCTATTTGCGTGTCATGCACCGCCGCCTTTCTCGTGTTGTGGGTGAAGGAATTTCCCCCTTTGCGGAAGATGGAGTGGTTCGCGCAGGATTGGCAGACGCGCCGCGGACGAAAAACCCCGATGGACGACAGGCTGGTTTTGATTGGGATTGATAAGCCGGTATATCTTTCCGATTTCAGCGAAACAGAACTCCAAGGCGAACCAGTCTTACGTCATTTGCAAAAAAACTTTCCCTGGTCACGGGCAGTGTGGGCGCGGCTGGTCGAGAAACTGGCGGAAGCGGGTGCGAAGGTCATCGTGATTGATGTGGTCTTCGCCACCACCAATGACGGGGATGACGAATTCAAGCAGGTGCTTGAAAAATATAAAGACCGCGTCGTCATCGGCTACAATATCAGTGAAGGAGAAACCGATCGCGTGGATTTGCGCGAACTTCAATTACCGAGTGAATCTGTCCTCGTTCCTCAAGGAACCAACTCCGCAGTTGAAGATGACCGGCTCGGCTATGTCAATACCTGGCCTGATCCCGACGGGACTTTTCGGGAAGCTAGTT
>JBEEGR010000013.1:0-2574 GCA_041166985.1 Verrucomicrobiota bacterium
GGGAGTTTCATTGACGCGACTGGCAAGGACGTCATGGTCATCGGCGGCGGCGATACCGGCACCGATTGCGTCGGCACTTCGATGCGGCACGGCTGCAACAGTCTTGTGCAGGTGGAAATTTTACCGAAGCCGCCGCTGGAGCGCGCGAAGGACAATCCGTGGCCGGAATGGCCGAAGGTTTACAAACTCGACTACGGCCAGGAAGAAGCTGCCGCGAAATTCGGCGCTGATCCGCGCGTTTATCTGACGACCGCAACGAAATTTGAAGGCGACGAACACGGTCACGTCAAAGCGGTTCACCTCGTGCAGATTGAATGGACGAAGAACGACAAAGGCCAGTTCATTCCCAAAAATGTCCCCGGCAGTGAAAAAGTTTTACCCGCGCAACTGGTGTTGCTCGCGATGGGTTTTCTTGGACCGGAACAGCCGTTGCTCGACTCACTCAAGATCGAACGCGACCCGCGCACAAATGTAAAAGCGGACTTCGAAAAATATCACACGAACATGAAAGGCGTTTTCGCCGCCGGCGATTGCCGCCGCGGACAAAGCCTGGTGGTGTGGGCCTTCAACGAAGGCCGTGGCGCTGCGCGCGAGTGTGATCGCTATCTGATGGGGCATACGGATCTGCCGTAATTTCTCTCTTGCGCGAGCGAAAAGCGTGTCATCGACAATGAGAGTTCAATGTCCACCCACCACCGTGTAGCCAGCGCGACGCAAATCTTCAGTTAAATCGCGTTCCATCTGCGCGGCGGCTTCGTAAGGCATCGGATTGAGGTGCGCATAGAATTCGGGCAGCAGTCGAAGGCCATAGCGTTTCGCCAGCAATGAAGATTTGATTCCGCGTTTGTGGTTTTCAAAACGTTCCTCCGGCGTCAGGCCCGTCATTCCAACATAAACGCATGGTTTCTTGGCGTCGCGTAGGGGATTCAGCAGTTTCACCTTGCGGAGTTTGCCGACGGCGGGATCCAGCAAAACCACGTAAACGTTGTGATGATCTTTGGTCTGCGGCGAACTGAATTTCCTGAGCGTGCGTCGTTTCAACTGGAATATCTTCGCAGTGATGGGAAGAGACGGCAAGGCGAGGAGCTTTTCGCAAACTTGACCTTGCGTGACGGGAAAACTATCTTGGACGCCGGTTGGTGGTCGTAGCTCAATGGTAGAGTCCAAGCTTGTGGAGCTTGTTGTTGCGGGTTCGAATCCCGTCGGCCACCCCACTCCAAATTTCTGATCGGAAATTACGAATGTCAAATTTCGGCCTCAACGCCGTCTGTCTCAATTCGTCATTCCGAATTCGTCATTTGAAATTTTTCATGCATCCGTAGCTCAATTGGATAGAGCTTCTGACTTCGGATCAGAAGGTTGGGGGTTCGAGTCCCTCCGGATGCACCATTTCTAAAATTTTCTCGTGCGATTCACACCAGCGAAGTTAGGATGTTTCAATGTCCGACGCCTACAACGAATTTCTCAACGCGGCGATTCAGCATTTGCAGGAACTGAAAGCGCAGGGCGTTCGCTTTGTGCCCGTCGCAGCCGAAAGTCTGGCGGCGTTAAGTGAAGCTCCGCGTCGTGTAGTCTCGCCAAAAATTTCCACGCCGCCGCCACGTGCCACAGTTTCCCTCACGCCATCCAAACCAACGATCGCGCTCAGAGCCGAGGAAAACCCAAAGCCAGTTCCGGCTCTCCATCCCCGGCCCTCGTCTCTCGAAAAAACCGCCGCCTATGCCGAACTCCGCCAGCGTGCCCTGACCTGCGTGAAATGTGCTCACCTCGCCTCGTCGCGCAAAAATGTTGTATTCGGCGTTGGCAGCATTGAGGCCGAACTGATGTTCGTCGGCGAAGCGCCGGGCGCGGATGAAGATATTCAGGGCGAACCATTCGTCGGCAAAGCCGGCCAATTGCTCACGAAAATTATCCAGACGATGGGACTCACGCGCGACTCGGTTTACATCGCGAACATTTTGAAATGCCGTCCCGACACGCCCGGCCAGGACTCCGGCAATCGCAAGCCCACGCCGGAAGAAATGCAGACCTGCATTCCGTATCTGCACGAGCAGATTGATTTGATTAAGCCGAAAGTCATCGTCGCACTCGGCGGAACGGCGGTCGAAGGATTGCTTGCCAACGGTATTGGCATCACGAAACTGCGCGGCAACTGGCAAACCTATCGCGGCACGCCGCTCATGCCGACGTTTCATCCCTCATTTCTCCTGCGCAACCAGGCGTTGAGCGAGAAACGCAAAGTCTGGGAAGACATGCTGCAGGTGATGGAGAAACTTGCGATGACGATCAGCGAAAAGCAGCGAAATTTCTTTTTGAAGGGGTGAAAGTCACAAAATGCTTCTACTTTTGCCAAAAATTGGTCAGACCGCATTTGACCAACCCCATCTGGTGAAATAGGCGAGTAACAAAAATGTGCGCTTTGTTTTTCTACGCCTTGGCGTGAGGGGAACAAGCGAGTAGTCTAAACCGAAGTCGATTGAAAAGCGCAATGCCTGCAACAACTAGAATATCAGCAGCCGAATTTGGCAGCTACATTTCGCATGGCTCATTGTTTTTGTCGTCAGTTGGCCAGAT
>JBEEGR010000014.1:0-5201 GCA_041166985.1 Verrucomicrobiota bacterium
ACGGCGGATAGTCGTGTGGCGCGATGGGTCGAGCTGGTGAGCCTGCTTGTTCAATTCAACCATGAAGGCGCGAATGTCGTCCTTGTCAAAAACTTTAAAATCACCCGGCCAGTCGTTCTCATTGCCCAGTCCCCACAGGATGATGGCGGGATGATTGTAGTGCTGGTCAATCATGTGACTCAACATATCGCGGCATTGTTGCTTATAAAGTTCGCCGCCGAGACCACCGCGACACCAGGGAATTTCCTCCCACACCAGCAAACCAAGTTCATCGCACAATTCCAGCACCAGCGGTGCCTGCTGATAATGGCCGAGTCGCACGAAGTTTGCGCCCATGTCCTTCATCGTCTGCAACGTCCGGCGCACCACCTCGTCCGGTACCGCACCGGCGGCCCCCGCGTGATCTTCGTGATAATGCGTGCCGCGCAGCAGCAAACGCGCGCCATTCAACTTGAACGCTCCATGATCAACCCACTCGACGGAGCGCACGCCAAACTTCTCTTCCATTTGCTGGTCGCCCGATGGCGATTTGAGCGTGACGGTGCAGCGATAGAGCGCGGGCGATTGCGGCGACCAAAGTTGTGGCGCGTTGATTTTAAACGCGACGATCTCTTTTTCGCCGGACCATGGCGCCAATTTTTGCGTGGCGGTATGAACGATTTTCCCATTCGTATCTCGAACTTCGAAGGCCAATTCTATTTCACCTTTGATCGCTGTGGGATTGTAAAGCCGCCCGCGCACTTTTACGCCGGCATTGCCATCCGCGCCGAGCTTCGGTTCGATGTGAACCCGCTCCAATGAAATCGCCGGGACATAAACCAGGCTAACGTGACGGTAAAGTCCACCGTAACGATTGAAGTCGCTCAAGTCGGAGGGAATGCTCTCGGCATCGCGCGAGTTGTCGCACAACACGGCCACCGGCACTTCGCCGTTGCCGCTTTCTTTCGCTGCGGCATCGGTGATATCCACGTCCCATTGGTCGTAGCCGCCGGTGTGTTCGCCGACTTTTTTCATGCCGACAAAAACCTGCGCCTTCTGGCCCGCGCCGTCGAAATGCAGCAACGTGCGTCCATTCGGAAACGGATTTGCCATCTTGATCTGAGTGCGATACCAGCCCGGCCCCTGGTAATAGCGCACATCGGGATCAACCGAGTCACGCGCATTGAAACAATGCGGCAAGGTAACGGGTGTCCACGTTACATTGTCCGTCGCCTTGTCGCCGCGCCAGATTTCCCAGATGCTGCCCAGCGAGCCTTGGTAAAATTCCCAGCCACTGTCGAGATGCTGGACTGACGCCGCGCCAGTCAGGCCAGTAAAGACCAGCAGGATTGCCGTGGAATAAACTTTTAAGCTGTTGGATATGGACAAGCGCCCCAGCGACCGTTTTTTTGTTGTCACGCGACAGGCCAGGCGGGCAAAAAGCGTTATGACCTGGGCAACAAGGGATTTCATTTATTATGTGAAAAAATAACAGTTTTAAGGACTAGTGTATGTCCTCGTTTCGTGTGACATCACGAAATTGGTTGCGAACGGCGCGGGTGTTTTAGATTGCTGCGATTCGGCTTTGTCTTCAATAGAAATCTGATTCCAGAGGGCGCTATTGCGGCTGCGGTGGAAGTGGCCGGGACGAACCATCTCCTTCCGAAAAAGTTTTACTTCCAGCAAAAGCTCCAGTAAGCGGATACAGTTCCCCTGACACTGCGCTCAATTAAATTTACAAAACTGAAAACCAACCAAGCATTATGAAACCATATTTCGCTCATGGAGAAAGCCGCGTAAGCCTTGTCAAATATCCTGTTCTTTCCGTGTCAGCCGGATCTCTTAAATCTATGAAATTTAATTCTCGGTTCCGCATTGGATTCCTGACTCTGATAATTTCTGTCGCCCTCAGTTTTCAATTGCGGGCGCAGCCGGCATCGCCGGACATTTCGCCGAAGACGGTTCTCGACGTGATGCAGCGCGTGGCCGACTGGCAACTGGCCAATCCGTCTTCGCACAAGCCGACCGACTGGACGCAAGCCGCGGGCGACGCGGGAATCATGGCTCTGGCGGGTATATCCGGCGATGCCAAATACCGCGACGCCATGCTCGCGATGGGCGAAACCAACGAATGGAAACTAGGCCTGCGTACGTTTCACGCGGACGACTACTGTGTCGGCCAGACTTATGGCGAACTCTATTTTCTCTATCGCGAGCCGAGGATGATTGCGCCGCTTCGAGCCAAGTTTGATTTTATCCTCGCCAATCAACCCACCAACACCAGTCTGGATTTTTCGCAGAAGGGGCACGGGCAAGACCTTTGGTCCTGGTGCGACGCCTTGTTCATGGGGCCACCGGCGTGGGCGCGGTTAACGGCGGCGACCGGCGACGAAAAGTATTTGAATTTCGGAGTGAGCGAATGGTGGCGCACGACGGATTACCTCTACGACAAGGACGAACATCTCTATTTCCGCGACAGCACTTATTTCAAAAAAACGGAAGCTAACGGCAGGAAAGTTTTCTGGAGTCGCGGCAACGGCTGGGTCATGGGCGGTCTTGTCCGCGTGCTGCAATACCTGCCGACGAATCATCCCGACCGTCCGCGCTTTGAAAAATTATTCAAAGAAATGGCCGTAAAAATCCTGACATGTCAACAATCGGACGGACTTTGGCGCGCAAGCCTGCTCGCCCCGGACAGTTATCCGCTCAAGGAAACCAGCGGCTCGGGCTTTTATACTTACGCGCTGGCATGGGGGGTGAATCAAGGCCTGCTCAATCGCGCGAAATTTGAACCCGCCGTCCGCAAGGCGTGGGCGGCGCTGGTCAGTTGCGTGGATGCCGACGGCAAGTTGACGCACGTCCAGCCCATCGGCGCGGATCCGAAACATTTCAAGGAAGACGCCACGGAAGTTTATGGCGTCGGCGCGTTTTTGCTCGCAGGGAGTGAGGTTTATCGAATGGCGGTGTTGGAAAATGCGAAACCAATCGCTCTAAAAGTCACGAATCCTGCGAATTTTCGGCGTGATTGTGAGACCGTCGACGAGGTTTTTAAAACTTTCAAAAGTGATGGCTTCGGTGTTTTGGAAGCTTTTTTAGGTTCTGCAAAACAAATCGCTGTCATGGATGGAATGTCATCGCGCATTCTGGATTCTCAACTTGAAACGAATTATTATAGTATGCAGAGATCTTTCGATAATATAGCCGAACAATTACTTTTCCAAGTTGACCTCGCACCGAACGAGACGCGGACGTATTACGTTTTGGACGCAGCCGCTCTAGCCGCCGTGCCACCGCCCATCGTGAAGACGATGGCGCGTTACGTGCCGGAACGCTTCGACGATTTTGCGTGGGAGAGCGACCGCATCGCGCACCGCATCTACGGCCAGGCGCTCATCAAGGCTGAAGGTACCGTCAGCAGTGGCGCGGATGTGTGGATCAAAAAGGATCGCGGCCTCATCGTGGACACCATGTATGCCACGAAACATTACCACGATGACAACGGCGAATTCATGGACGATTATCGCGTTGGCAAAAGCCGTGGTTGCGGCGGTCTCGGCATCTGGGATGGCAAAAAACTTTTCGTGTCGAGCAATTGGAAAAACTGGAAACTTATCACCACCGGCCCGATCCGTTCGGAATTTGAACTGACCTACGACGCCTGGGATGCAGGCAATGGACGGATGGTTTCCGAGACGAAACGTTTCAGCATTGATGCCGGTTCATGGTTCACCAAGGCGCAATGCACCTTGTCGAGTGAGAACAAATCGCCGCTGACGATTGGCGTAGGCCTGGCCGAGCGTTCCAGCGGTCCCGGCGGAACACCGGTGATTGGAACGGATAAAGCTGCAGGCTGGATGACTTACTGGCAACCGGAAGATAACCCCAAAGGCACGACGGCCACGGCGGTGGTGCTGCCAAAAAAGAGCGTGAGTGAATTCACAACGGACGCTCAGGACATGCCGGAATCAAAACTGCACGAAGCCGTTCCCCAACCGACGCACGAGGGCGCGCCGGCCATTCGCAATCTGCTCGCCATCACGCAGGTTAAGCCGGGCAAACCGTTCACTTATTATTTTGGCGCGTGCTGGGACCGCAGCGGCGATTTCACGAATCATGTGCAGTGGGACAATTACGTGAAACGTTTTGCCGAACGCCGTGATCAGCCGTTGCAGATTAAAATTGAAAGGTAACCAGCGCGCCGGCTGAAACTCACGGCCAGAGTTTTTCGGGATAATCGCCGCGCGCGATCAGCCGGCGAATGCCTTCCACCACAAACGGACGATCTTCGCGATAGGTCACGCCGAACCACGAATCGGTCGTGCGCAGGACGCGGCAACGAACTTTCCCAGCGGTGACCAATGCATTGACCACAGTGGGAATGTAACATTCCGACTTTTCCTCCTGTCCATGCTTTTGAAGAAACGCCACAAATTCTTCACGCAGAAATCCAAACAGACTCGGCGTAAATCCCCACATATTCATCGAAACGTTCTCGTCGCCAGTCAGCGAATGCGCGGCGCCGCTGGCATCGGTGTATCGGGCGCGGGTTCCGTCTTTTTCGATTTTGGTCAATTCCGTCACGCTCTCCAGAAATCCTTTGTCGTCCGCCCGGCAAACGCCGCGCGCCACGCTGCCGAATTTCGAGAGCGTGTTGCGCAAAATAAAACCGACCATCGCGTAATCGAGACCGCCCGAGCGCAGATGCTCCGCCAGGATTCGAAACGAATTCGCGCCGTAAAAATCATCGGCATTGATCGCGGCAAATGGTTCGTGAATCGTTTCGGCGGCGGCGAGAATGGCCTGGGCCGTGCCCCACGGTTTCGTCCGTCCGGGCGGCGCGGAAAATCCCGCTGGCAGTTGGTTGAGTTCCTGAAAAACGTATTCGACCTGGGTCCGCCGCTCGAAACGCGCGCCAATTGCTTCCCGAAAATCTTTTTCAATGTCCTTGCGAATGACGAAAACCAGTTTGCCGAAACCGGCACGCAACGCGTCGTAGATCGAATAATCAATAATCGTCTCGCCGCCCGGACCGACCGGATCAATTTGTTTAAGACCGCCATAACGACTGCCCATCCCGGCAGCCAAAACAAGTAAGCTTGGTTGGTTCATTTTTAATTTCGGCGAACTCGCCGTGGCCGCGAAGTATGCTCAATTGCTGGCCGGTTTGAAAGTCCATGAAACGATTCCACGCGAATCAGTCCCGCCTTCGCCCGTCACTACCG
>JBEEGR010000015.1:0-3390 GCA_041166985.1 Verrucomicrobiota bacterium
AGTGAATTAACGGCGAACGAATTTGTGGATTGGCCCATCGCGACGGAATAAATTCCCGGCAACGGAGTTTCGAGCGCGAGTTGGTCGCTGGTCTTGGAAAAAGTTTTTACCGTCTTGTCCGGCCAAACGACCGTGACTGGTTCGCCGGTTGTTTTCAAAATCACTTCCGCGCCGAGTCGCGCGTTGCTGTCGAGCAGACCAGGGATTTGCGTAGCGCGCCATTGCAGAATGTTCCAAAACAGAATCGGCCAGTCGGGTGTAGTTTGCAGCGTAGAAAGTTCGGGTGAAAGATTCAGCGTGAGAAATTGGCGCCCGACAAAATCTTCCCGCGTCGTCAGCAATGGAACGTTGCCCGCGAGAATCACCGGCACATCAGCGGATGAATTTGTCATCGCCACTCCCGCCCAAACAACGCCCGCCAGCCCGATGCCTTGCCCGAGCGGATGCGAACTATCAATGATGAACGGCCCGGTGTAAGCCATCGGTTTCTCCGCCACCGCCCAGCTCAAACTCCATGCGTCGTTCGATGGCGAAGAGTCGGAATCGTGAATCACAAGCTGCGGATTTTCGGAAATGGCCGCGCGCAGGCCGGTCGCCGCGAGCGTGCGCTCGACCAATTCGCTCAAGGTTGAATCAGACAACGAAACCTGCACGCGTACGCGTTTGCGAATCGGCGGGAGCAGTTGAATGTGGTTGTCTTCGGCGAGCAAGTCGGTATCGAGCATGGCTTCGAGTGCGGGCGTGGCTTTCAAAATGTTAAAGACCAATCGCTGCTGCTCACGCGGCGCGAGTGAGAGCGAGGTTCTTTGCGCGGAGTTAGAGCCGGTTTGCACCAGCACTGCGGCGGTACGTGGGCTGCTGGAAAAATTGGCGATCTCCAAAAGGCAACGGTCTTCATCGCCGTTCGCGGTGCGTGAGGCATTGACGATGGCCACATTTTCCATCGGCTTGCCAAACGAGCGCCACTGCAAACGGTCGTTGGTAAATTTTTTCTCAACCGGTTCGTGGTCGGTCAGCACGAGAATGTTTGCCTGTTGCTTGCCGAGTTCGGAGGCGAGAGTCAGCGCGGCATCAACGGATGAGACCGGCGCGTGACACGTCCATTGGCTGAACAGCTTTTCCACTTCAGCCCAGTTTCTTGCCGATGCGCCAATAACACGCGGCTCGTTTCCAGCCAGCAGCAGGCGCGTGGAGGGCGGCGGTTGGAAGCGATACATCTTTTGCAGAAATTCCTTCACCCGGGTTTGCGCCGAAACATTTTCTGAAGCGGCGCGCATGGAAAACGAATCGTCGAGCACGACGATGAGCGGGCGTGTCGATTGCGGCAGTTTCCAGTGCGGCCCGGCGGCGGCGGTGACGAGCAATGCGAGCGCAAGGAGTTCCAAAAAAAAAAGCAGCGGCAGTTGCAACCGATGCATGCGCGCGCCGCCCTCTTTTGATTGCACGCGAAATTGCCAGAGCATGAGGCTGGAAACCTGACGCCGCCGAAAGCGGTTGCGCAGAATATAAATCGCCGCCAGTGCCGGAAGCGCGGCGGCGGCGATCAGCGCGAGCGGATAGGTGAGGAAAGGAATCATCGGGTAGCACCCGCGTCTCGCGGGTTAAATTCGGCGTCTCGCCGAATTTCGTTTCGTGGCATGAATCGCGGACTTATGTTCGCTTGAATCCGAAGAGTGAGTCGTGGAGCGATTTTCGGCGAGACGCCGAAACCGACAGGCGGGAGGCCTGTGCCACCCACAAACTGATTTACCTCAAAAAAAATTAGCGCGTTCATGCGGGCACCAGCAATTGCATCACTTCGAGTTCGCTCAAGGAATTTTCCAGATCTTCGGCTACGAGCGTCGTGAGATGCGCGCCGCATTGGCGGCAGGCGTCGTCCCAGGATTGTTGCAACTGCGCGAGGTTTTCGCTGTATTGCTTCTTCACGGTTGAATCAATGTAGATTTCCGCGACCTGCTCGGTCTCGCTGTCCACGAGGCGAATGCTGCCATGCTCCGGCGGCGTGACGTCGTCGCGGCTGAGAAGTTGAATGACAAAGAGCATCGCCGCGCCCTCGCGCAAACGGCGAATGGTCTGCAACGGATTCCCCGGCCACAACAAATCGCTGATGAAAACGCGAATTCCGAGACGGCGCAGTCTCGGACTCAGAATGTCAAACGCCTGGTCCACGGTGCGTTGGCTGTTCAGCTCAAGACCGCTCCACGACGAGGGTGGATGCGCGTCATTGGCGACGCGATTGAAACCTTCGCCGGAAAGCCAGACGGCGCGGCTGCATTGCGCATTGGCGGCGGAGGTGGCGAGCAGCGCGGTGAGTTTGGCGACGGCGCTGGCCTTGGGTGAATCTTCGAGATTCATGGAACGCGAACCGTCCACGATGAGGTCGAGGTGCGGTGTGACTTCTTCGCGAAACAGTTTGATGTTCAACCGATCGCTGCGCGCAAAGCCGCCCCAGTCAATGAAACGCAAGTCGTCGCCGGGTTGGTATTCGCGGAAGTCCTGAAAATCAATCGAACTGCCCGCGCGTCGGCCAAGCCGCGAACCGATCTGGCCGGACGCGGCCACCTGCGGAATCTGCAAGGCGTAGCGCAGACCCAGCTTTTCGCCATCGCGCAGTGCGGATTGGATTGAGTCGTCCATTTACGGCGTGGAAGAAATGACGGGCGGTGCCTCAGAAATCACTGGTGGTGGCTCGACATATTTTTGCAGCGGCTGAAAATTTGCCAACTGACGCATGAACCATTTGCCGTTCAGCACGAGCATCAGCAACAGCCAGCCGGCGGCGAAATAAAGGTGCAGCAGTTGTTGAGACTCGTCTTTGACGGAGAAGATATTGAACAGATTTCCGAGTTGAACCTTTTCCAACGACTTCCACGAAAGCTGGTTCAGAAAAAAGAAAAATATGTTGGGCAACAACGCCCACGCGCCCGG
This sequence comes from Verrucomicrobiota bacterium, assembly GCA_041166985.1. Classification (GTDB taxonomy): domain Bacteria; phylum Verrucomicrobiota; class Verrucomicrobiia; order Limisphaerales; family DASXHY01; genus DASXHY01. Next base: position 2,929 of record JBEEGR010000015.1, read on the forward strand.
CAGCAGCACGGCAAACACACCGGCCAGCCGCGGTGGACGCCGATTAAAAAACCGACGATGAATCAACAACGCCGTCAGCGCGTAATCGAATCCGTAAAGCAACGTCGCGCCCGTCATGATATCGAAACCATCCAAGTCGGAGGCGGACATGGTGGAAAAAGCAGTTTTAGAGAACCATTGCGGCGCCCAATGCAGCGAGACCGACGTCGCCAGAAACGTGATGCCAAGGAGCGTCGCAACCCAGACCATCCCGCCAGCAGCGCCGTTGTAAAAGAGAAAGGCGCAGGCGCGCTGGACGGGCGGCGCGGGAATTTTTCGACGCACGCGAAAACTCAGTTGATCCTGATTGCTGACGATGACGATCATTGAGATCGAAAGCAGCACAAAGCTGGTAATGGCCCACGGGAGCATCAGACGCGCGTCATGTTGTTTCCACGTCCAGAAGCCGCAGACGAGCGCGCC
>JBEEGR010000016.1:0-5941 GCA_041166985.1 Verrucomicrobiota bacterium
GGCGAAGCGCCGTAGGAAACGTAACGCGTGACGGTCTCGGTTGCTTCCGGTCCGCCGGGATGCGTCGCGGAAACCAGCCGGGCGATGTAACGCGAAACCGGGCGCGGCAGATAAATTCGTCCCATGATTTGAAACAGCGATTCCAACTGCGCGCGTTCCATCTGCCATGTCGGTTGTGGCAATTCACCGCGACGCCGTTCAGAAATAATCTGGTCGAGCACGTCGGCATCCACGCTGTCGAACAGCAAACGAAACAGGACTCGGTCGAGTTGCGCTTCCGGCAGCGGATAGGTGCCTTCGAGTTCAATCGGGTTCTGACTGGCGAGCACGAAAAATGGCAGTGGCAATTGGCGTGTCGTGCCGAGCAGCGTCACGCAGTTTTCCTGCATCGTTTCCAACAGCGCCGCCTGCGTCTTGGGCGACGCGCGATTGATTTCGTCGGCGAGCAGAATGTTCGTGAACACCGGGCCGGGTTGAAAAACCATTTCGCGATTGCCTGAATCGGTTTGCTGCAAAATATGCGTGCCAAGAATATCGCCGGGCATCAGGTCGGGCGTGAACTGAATACGTTTGAAATCGAGCTTGAGAATCTGGCCAATGGTTTTGACCAGCGCCGTCTTGCCGAGACCGGGCAAGCCTTCAAACAAAATATGGCCCTTGCTCAAAATGCCGATAAGCACAAGGCGATGAAGTTCTTTTCGCCCCAGCAAAATGCGGTCGAGTTGTTCGAGTGTTTTGCCGGTTAACTCGGCGGCAGGTTGGAGTTCGGCGGGAGTGAGAATGGCGTCAGGCATAAAAAATTATTGGATTACTGGATTGATGGATTAACGCGCGTGCTTCCAACAATCCAACCACCCCGGAGTCCATTTATCCATTTCATTTTTCGTCGCGTTTAAAAAATTTCTGCACGGCTTGTTTATGTCGTGGCAAAACGACCTGCGAATTAGCCGAGCCGCCGCTGCCTTGCGCGCTGGCCAACGCGCCGTGTTCATCAACGACTGTTTCATCGCTCAACTGCGGCGCGGAACGGCTCACGCCGATGAACTGCGCATCAGACAAGTGCGCTGAAGGCGGGAGCGTGTCCTCTTTGAACTTGAGATTGTCTTCCGAAGTTTTGTCCTGCCACGTCATCGGGCCGGTGCCGCCGCCGCCGCCCGGACCGCCGCGTCCGTAACAAAGCGAAGCGATTTTCGACGCATTGGTGCAGGTGCTGAGATATTCCGCGAGCGCGTTCGGATTTTTGCAGGCGCCGGCATTGGTGCATTGCGAAAGATATTTGGCGTCAATCAAACGGAGATTCGCGAGATTGGTGAGGCTCTTGCCGAGATTGCTTTTGTTGAACTGAATTGCGCTGAGTAGTTTTTGCAGGTCTTGCTTGCTCAAACTATCCAGTTTGGAAAGCAGTTCCGGCGGAATTTCTCCTTTCAACAATCCGTCATCAAGTTTGGCAGCCTTCAACATACCAGCCAGTTCCTGCGCGGCGCGCGTGGCGGTATCGCCATTCATTCCATTGTTTGCGGCCATGTCCAGAGCGCTCGCCAGCATTTGTGCTTCGGAGAGGCTCGTCAATTTGTTCAAGCCATCTTCCGCGGCGCGTTTGGCCAAATCAGAATTGGATTCTTTGATGTGATCAAGCGCTTCCCACGTTTTATTCGGGTCGAGGCCGGACGCCTGCTCCTGAAGTTTGGCGACCTGTTTCTGCAACTCTTCGGCCTTCTTTTCCTCCAGAATTTTTTCTTCCTTGAGCGTTTGGACTTCCGCCTTCAATTCACCGACGAGTTTTCCGATCTGCAACGGCTGACGTCCCGCAAACGCCGTCAGCCGATTCGGCAAAGATAATGTCACACCGATAAATAAAACCGAAACCGCCAGCAAGCCCATGGAGCGTCCACTGCGCCAGCGCAAGACCGGACTGGCTGCGGCCGGCAATTTTCCCTGCCACGCCGACATGTCCGCGACTTCTTCCGACATGACCACGCCGCCACATTGATTTAATTCGTCGTAAGAAGCCCGGACGTTTGAAAACGACGCGCGCCGTTGCCATTCGCGCAAAGCCGCCAGCGCCGCCAAAGGAATGAACCCGAGTGTTCCCCAGAAAAGCCAATCGCTGTTTTTTCCGCCGGCAATTCGCGCTGCCAGCACAACCACGCCCCAGATGAAGAACCAGACCGTCGTCCACCGCATTGCGCCACGAAACATCAGCAACAGTGAGAGCTTCCGGGCAAACGAGTGCAGTGCTTGAGTGTGAGCAGACATATTAATCCGGTTTTCGCATGACCCTGTTGATTAGAGAGACAGCCGACGCAATCGTCACGTTGGAATCTCGCTGATACATTTTAACACCATCCTTCGCCTTTGGTTTTCTGTATCTTCAACAAAATGCGGCCCACTGCAAGCGGGAAGTAAAACGGTTGGCCCGAGCGGAATGAACCTGGATTCCGCAGTTGAGTTAACAACCAAGCAACCAAGTAACAAAGAGAAAGGGGTTTTTGCATTTTCATCGCTTCACCTTCCGGGTGAAGCCGATTTCACGGAAGCGCCGACTACAAATCTTTTAGACCAGCTTGGTTTCTTTGTTACTTCGTTGTTCAATTGCGGTTTTTAGAATGAAAGGAGGAAGATTGCGCGGCCAGGCTGGCCTTTTTCAGTGGGCAAACAATTCAGCTTTTCCAATTCGGTCAAATATCAGGTCTGACCCGTTTAAGGTTGCCGGGCAAGACCATGCCCATGGTGCCGTAAATTTCGTGCAAATACGTCAATACCATTGACTGACACCTTCGCATCCAAAAGCATACCATTAGTCATCTCCGCCCCCTTCACCTTCACGACCTAGGAGGGCATTAATTTCACTTGTAGTTAGATCTCGAATTTTCCACCCGACTGGCAACTCACCTTCAAAGTGAGGCACGACGGTGTCAATATGAAATTCTTCTAGCTTCATCGCCTTCCTAACCTCCGAAATAGTTTCGTATAAACCATAGCCGTCTGGCGGGACGTAGTTGAAAATCACATCTACCGCTGCATAACCATGTTGTCCCGAGCCATTGTCCTCAACGTACCAACAGTTCACGGCCCTCATTTTTGTTCCCGTCAAGTCTGAGGCATTGGTCAAAATAGTTTGGCGGTCAAGGCTTTTTGGCGTGCAACTTAAAAGAATACAAGAAACAACTGTAAAAAATATACGAATAAGATAAGTCAGTTTCATGGTTTGATTTTAGCGCTGTCGAGGTCGTAATGGCCTGTTAAAGTAAAGGTAAAGGGGTCAGGCCTGTTTTCAATGACAACGTGTAATGCATTTCTTTATTGAATCTCCAATTTGCCTTCGGATGGCAAATTCCTATCAACATCCTGTTGGCCTGTAAATATCAGGACCCTTTTACGAATGTCGCTGATACATTTCAACACCATCCTTCGCCTTTGGTTTTCTGTATCTTCAACAGAATGCGGCTCACTGCAAGCGTGAAGTAAAACGATTGGGCCGAGGCATTTTGCAAACCGAAATCACCTCTCGATGGAAGGATCGCGCCTAATCAACAGGTTGCGCTCCAATGGTTTCCCCGATTTCTTTTCCCAGTTGCGCTCGCCGCACCCCGCCCATAAGCTGTTTTCCGTCACCGTTGCGGCGCATGAAGCGTCGTAACGGGAAAATTTTATGCCTGAAGGATATTGCGTTAAATGCAAAGCCAAGAAGGAAATCGTGAATGCCGTGGAAGAAACCATGAAAAACGGACGCAAAGCCATCAAAGGCAAGTGCCCGACCTGCGGCACGGTCATGTTTAAAATTTTAGGCGGCAAAGCGTCGGTGACCCCGGCGGCTACGGCGACTGCGCCGACCACTCCGAAGATCAATTAAACTATGTCTCAACAGCTTGCTTACGTCATCATCACTCCGTATTCGTTGTTTAAATCCCGCACCGGCGGCATCCTGAGCCGTCTTATCACGCGCACCGGCCTGGAACTGGTCGCCGCGCGCATGTTCGCCCCCAGCGCGGAACTGGTGAAGCAATATTCCGAGGCCATCATCTCGGCCAACGATCCCCAGGACCGGCGCATCCAGGAACTGCTTTACAATTACATCATCCAGAATCTTTCGCCCGATCCCACCACCGGACGCCGCCGCCGAGTCATGATGCTCATTTTCAAAGGCGAAGACGCCGTGCGCAAGACGCGCTCGGTCGTGGGCAACATCAATGCCGACCGCACCGGCGGCGAAACGATTCGCGACACGTACGGAGACCTGATCATTGACGAAGGCAACCAGGTGCGTTACTTCGAGCCAGCCGTGCTCGCGCCGCCCACCGCTGATGAAGGCGAATCGAAATTAAAACTTTGGACGCGTTATTCGGACACCGACGGCGGCGTGATTGACAACATTGTCAATTATCCGTCCGGCGACAAACCGCAACGCACGTTGGTTTTGATCAAGCCGGAAAATTTCCGCTTCCCTTCCGGCCGCCCCGGCAACGTCATTGATTTCTTCTCGCGCACCGGCCTCTTCATTGTCGGCATCAAGCTGCATCGCATGAGCGTGGCGCAGGCCATGGAGTTTTATGGGCCGGTTCGGGAAGTGTTGCGCACGAAACTCAAAGACATGGTCGCTGGCAAAGCCAAAACCATTTTCGAAAAAGAATTTGGCTTCAAACTGTCCGCGGAAAAAGAACACCAGTTGGGCGATATTCTTGGACCGAGTTTCGGCGACAATCAATTCGAGAACATCGTGAAGTTCATGTCAGGCGCCGCGCCGTCGGAAATTCCCGAGAGCGACTGGACCAAACCCGGCAGCGAACGTTGCATTGCGCTGGTTTACGAAGGCATCGAAGCCGTGCGCAAAATCCGCGACGTCCTCGGACCGACCGACCCTTCCAAAGCGCCGCCCGGATCCATTCGGCGCGAGTTCGGCCAGACCATCATGGTCAACGCCGCGCACGCCAGCGATTCCGAAGACAACGCGAAGCGCGAAATGGGAATCGTGAACGTCAAAGAGAACAATTTCCGCAAAGTGGTCGAAGAATTTTACGGGAAAGTCTGATTCGATTTACCAACCGACACAAAGGCACAAAGAAAAACTTTGTGTCTTTTTTTATCTCCAGATCTCCGGAAAGCTTTGCAGCATTTCCAGCAATCGCGCGTCGGCTTCGGGAAACTCATAGTCGCCCAACTCAGCCGCCGTCACCCACTGTAAATCCAAACAATCCAAAGCGCGCGGCTCGTTTTGCAGCCAGCGGCAGCGGAAAAACCTGAGTTCCACCGTTTTCTCCGGGTAAGGGTGCGTCACACTTTCAAAAAGTTTTCCAACTTCGACCTCGATGCCGAGTTCTTCGCGAAGTTCGCGGGCCAGACATTCCTCGAAGGTCTCGTCAGGCTCGCGTTTGCCGCCGGGAAATTCCCAAAGCCCGCCCAGATGCGCCGAAGTGTGACGCTGAGTGATGAGGAGCTTGCCGTTTCGAAACACCAAACCAGCCGCGACTTCCACGGTGTTTTGAGTTTCCGTTTTCAAACTTTGAGCTGGGTTGGAAGACTTTTTCATGGAACGCAAAACGTAAAACACCAAACCGAGAAATTTTATCTCCCGATGCTTTTGTAGATAAATCCGAGCTTTTCCATTTCTTCCGGGTCAAAAAGATTTCGCCCATCGAACAGAATCGGGTGCGAGAGCGCCTTGCGAACGCGTTCGAGATCGAGTTTTTTGAACTCGTCCCATTCCGTTGCAATCACCAGCGCGTCGCAGCCTTCGGCGACTTCGTTCATATCGTCAACGTAAGTCACGTCTTTCAACAAAGCCTTCGCTTTCTCCATCGCCTTGGGATCGTGCACGCGGAGAATCGCGCCTTCCTTTTGCAAACGCTCGCAAAGCTCAATCGCCGGCGACGTGCGGACGTCATCGGTATTTTGCTTGAACGCCAGACCCAGCACGCCGATTTTTTTTCCCTTCAAGACCCAC
>JBEEGR010000017.1:0-3620 GCA_041166985.1 Verrucomicrobiota bacterium
CCGGTTTTTTGCCGAATGTTGGAACAGCGATTATTGACTTTGCCATTGACGATGTGCGTGGCGGAATCACCGCGGACAATAATTTCCACAGTGTTCCAACCGGCATGTTCATTCATCGGATTGCGAATGAAGCGAACATTGGTTCCGAACGCGCCTTGATCCAGCAAAACACCGCCTTCGAGAAATACGGGAATGGCATTCGTGGTCGCCGGATCCACCGAAGAAGTCACGCGAGTTGAAAGCGCGAAAAGGTCGCCCGTGTCCTCCTCCTGAATCTGACACTGCACGCTGTCCGGCCAGACTTTGTCCGCGCCGCAATGATACAACAAACCGGAATTTCGCCGGGCGTTCGGGCGCGATGAGAATTTCTTTTCGCCCCATTTATATTCCAGCCGCAGATGGTAATTGGAAAACTCTTTATCGGTCATCACGCAACCGGACGGTTGGCTGCGGCCTGCCTCCGCATCTTTATAGAACTGAATTTCGCCCTCATGAACCTGGACCAGATGGTTCGTGTCGGACACCACGGCATTTCGGTCTTTAAGAAATACATGCCAGCCCTTGAGCGATTTGCCGTCAAACAATGGTTCCCAGCCGGACGATTCCGCGTGCTGTGTCCGACAGCCGGAAAATAAATTAACCGCCGCCAGTCCAATGACAAAAAAGGAGAACCGAAATGGGATCATAGCGAAAGAACTCTGAAGTTTTCAGGCAATACCCGCAAGGATTTCTTCGGCGTTTCGGGTTGGAGTCCCGCCTGCAGGCGGTCCCCAACAAGCAGGTCAATGCGTTTTATGCTTCTCAATGGCGCAACGATTCAGGCAAGTTCTCGGCGGGAAATTATTATGCGCATTTTGATCGCAACCATTACCGCCGGTGGCGGACATCTCGCCGCGGCATCCGCACTGGAAGAAGCGTGGCGGGCGTCGCGGCCGAACGACACCGTTGAAAAGATTGACCTGCTGAAATTCTTTTCGCCGCTGCATCGCAAGATTCATTCGGACGGCTACCTCAAACTCGTCGAACGCGCGCCGGAATTGTGGGGCATGGTGTTCGCCAAGACCGATAATCCGAAACTCGCGCGGACTTTGACCAAACTGAAACGCAGTTTGCCGAGTAATTCGCGCGCGAAATTTGCGCGGCACGTAAAACACTTCCAACCCGACGTCGTTCTCTGCACGCATTATTTACCGGTGGAATTGCTGGGCCATCTGGAAGCACGCGGAACGCGTTCGACCAAAGCCGCCGCGAAAGAATGCCCGGCGCCATTCACAGTCAGCATCGTGACCGATTTTGAAGCGCACGCTTTATGGATGGGCGAATGCGTGGATCTGTATTGCGTGGCGGCGGAGGAAACCAAAGCGCGGCTCATCGCGCGCGGAGCGCAAGCGGGGAATGTGGTGGCCACGGGCATCCCCATCGCTGCGAAATTCTCCGCAAAACCAGATGCCAAAGCGGTTCGCAAAACAATTGGCTTGCGGGATGATCTTCCCGTGTTGCTCGTGTTGAGCGGCGGGTTCGGCATGGGACCGGTGGCAGAAATTCTCACGGAACTCGACAATGTCCCGAATGAGTTTCAGACGGTGGTCGTCACCGGTCGTAATGAAGAATTGCGGCGTGAGTTGGCGACACAGGACCGCAAACATCCGACTCATGTGTTAGGCTTTGCGTCGAACATGCATGAGTTAATGGCGATTGCCGATCTCGTTATCACGAAACCGGGCGGGCTGACTTCTTCGGAAGCACTGGCGCTGGGAAAACCATTGTTCATTTTGAATCCCATTCCCGGACAGGAAGCGGCGAATAGCGATTTTCTTTTAGAACGCGGCGCGGCAGGAAAGGTGAATCGCGTCGAAGATTTGCCGTATCGCATTGGGCAACTGATTGGCTCGAAGAAACTGGCTGAGATGGCGCGCGCAGCAAAAAGTCTGGGCCGGCTGAAAGCGGCGCAGGATGTTTGCCAGGAAGTCATTCGCCGCCTCACCTGACATCCCGCGCCTGACCCCTGACACTTAATTAAATGGCCAAACCCAATTTCATCGAACTGCCGACGGGCGAAAACATTCCGATTCTCTACGAAGACCGTTCGGTCATGGCGATTGACAAGCCGCGCGGCTGGATGCTCGTGCCATTTTCGTGGCAGAAGACCGACCGGAACCTGCAGGCCGCGCTGACTTCTTCGATTGCCGCCAAGGATTTTTGGGCGCGCTCGCGCAACTTGAAATTTCTCCGTTTCGTTCATCGGCTCGATGCGGACACGACTGGAATTTTGCTGCTGGCAAAAAGCCTGGGCGCGGTCGCGACGTATGGCGAGTTGTTTGAAAGTCGCAAGATGGAAAAAGTTTATCTCGCGGTCGTGTATGGCACGCCGAAGGAAAAGGAATGGACCTGCCGGTTGAGCCTGGCGCCCGATCCCGATGAGCGCGGTCGCATGAAGGTGGATGCTCACGAAGGCAAAGAGGCGGAGACCAACTTCCGCGTCCTGCAAAGCGGCAAGCAAACTTCGTTGATTGAAGCGCATCCTTACACCGGGCGCACGCATCAGATTCGCGTCCACTTGGCGGAATCCGGCCATTCGATTGTTGGCGATGAACTGTATAGTCCGCCGGACCCGGGCAATCGGCATCTGGGTTTGCGGGCGATTTCCTTGTCGTATCAGGATCCGTTTTTGAAACGGCGGATTCAGATTCGCTCGCCGATTGACCGGTTTTGCCGGGAATATGGATTCGACATTCCGCCGCGCTGAGGGAAGATTGAAAAACTTTATGCAGAATTTTGTCGCTGATACTGAAAACGAACTGGTTGCGGTTGAAACCGAATTCGCCGTGTTCAAAACCTCGCGCATTCACGGCACCGGCGGATTTGCGCGGGTGAACATTCCCGCCGGCACACGCATCATCGAATACGTCGGTGAAAAAATCCCCAAGGCCGAATCCAACCGCCGTTGCGAGGCGAACAACGAATATATTTTCATCATTGACGATGATTACGACCTCGATGGCAGCGTGAGTTGGAATCCGGCGCGGTTTATCAATCACAGTTGCGCGCCGAACTGCGAGGCGGAATGGGATGAGGAACGGATCTGGATCGTGGCCCTGCGCGACCTCGGGGCAGGGGAGGAGCTCACGTTTAACTACGGTTACGAACTGGAGGATTACCGGGAGCATCCCTGCAAATGCGGCGCGGCGGAATGCGTCGGTTATATTGTCGCGGAAGAATTTTTTGAGCGGGTAAAGCGAAAACCCGAAGCCAGCTGACACCGTTGCTTTATTATCAATCTCTGCATCCCATAATGATTTGATTCGTCCACCGTAACCAACAAAAGACCTGACATGAAAAAATTATCTTTATTCGCCATCGGGGCCTTGCTCTGCTCCGGTGCCTGGGCACAAACGCCGGCCGTTGACACGAGTTCCGCCGACAAACTCGGCTGGCAGCTCGCGGTTCATTCCTACACCTTTCAAAAATTTCCCATCTTTGAGGCGATTGATAGGACCGCCGCGTTGGGCATCAAATACATGAGCGTTTCCGGCACTGTGTCGTTTGACGGAACCAACAAAGTCAGCACGGTTAATTTGTCCGAAAAAAATCGTGAAGCCATTGAGCAAAAACTCAAAGCC
>JBEEGR010000018.1:0-3905 GCA_041166985.1 Verrucomicrobiota bacterium
CGTTCATCATCCACTCGCTGGCGTGCGCCGGATCACCAATTTCCAACAACATGTGCATCACCGCTTCATTCGCGCCGCCGTGCAACGGACCTTTGAGCGATGCGATGCCTGCGGTGACGCCGCTGTAAATATCGGACAACGTTGACACCGTCACCCGCGTCGTGAACGTGGACGCATTGAATCCGTGTTCCGCGTAAAGAATCATTGAAACTTCAAACGCCTTCACCACTTCCGGCGCAGGCACCTTGCCGAAAACCATGTGAAAAAAGTTTTCCACGAAGCCCAGATCGCTGCGTGGCGGAATGAATTCCTGTCCTTTGCGAAAGCGATAAAACGCCGCAATCATCGTTGGAATCTTCGCCATCATGCTGATGGAGCGATTGAGATTCGCTTCCTGGGAGCGCTGGCGTCCCGCCGGCGAATTGAGATCGTCATTGTTCAACTCGGCGTCTTCCGTCCCAAGAAAACTCACCGCCGTTCGCAACACATCCATCGGATGCGCCGTGCGCGGAATTTTTTGACTCACTTCTATAAGACTTTTGCTGATCTCGCGCTGGCCGCGTCCAGCCGCCATGAACTCAGCGAGTTCTTTTGCGCTCGGCAATTCTCCATGCCAGATGAGCCATGCGACTTCTTCAAAACTGCAATGCTCCGCCAACTCCTGCACCGGATAACCGCGATAGACCAACGAGTTTATCTCCGGCATGACCTTGGAAATGCTCGTGGTATCCACAATCACGCCATCGAGACCGTGATGAATTGTTTCGTCGCTCATGATATTTTTTTTGCTTCGGAGCGCGGCTCTGTGAGCGCAGCATGTTGTTTCAACCCAAGCACTGCGAGTCATAGACTCGCGCTCCGCTACAACTTAAAATTAAAAACATCCTTATCAAACTGCTCGTAGTCCTTGTAACGGATCAATTCATAAAGCTCCGCGCGCGTCTGCATCTTGTCCAGCAAGGACTCCTGCGTGCCGTCGCTCTTGATCGCAGCTAAACCATCCTCAATCGCCTTCATTGCGAGCCGCAAGGTTGTCACGGGATAAATCACGATGTTGAAACCAAGCGCGGAAAGTTGTTTCGTCGTCAGCAATTTGCTTTTGCCGAACTCAGTCATATTCGCAAGCAGTGGAACTTTGATCGTCTTACGAAATGCTTCAAACTCTCCCTCATCCGCCAGAGCTTCGGGGAAAATCGCGTCCGCGCCGGCATCAACGTAAGCTTGCGCCCGCGCAATCGCGCCATCCAGTCCTTCAGAGGCGCGGCCATCCGTCCGTGCCATGATCACAAAGTTTTTATCACGCCGCGCGCCGACAGCGGCGCGGATTTTTTCCACCATCGCTTGCGTCGTGACAAGTGATTTACCATCGAGATGACCGCAGCGTTTCGGGTTCACCTGATCTTCGAGATGACAGCCGCACAGGCCAGCGTCTTCAAAAGTTTGAATCGTGCGCGCCATGTTCAGCGGTTCGCCGAAGCCGGTGTCGGCGTCAATCAGTGCAGGCAAATCCGTCGCGCGCGCAATCGCACCACCACGCGCCGCGACTTCGGACAATGTCGTCAATCCGATGTCCGGCAAACCCAAGTCCGCCGACAGCGCTGCACCGGAAATATAAATGCCCTCGAAACCGTGCCGCTGAATCGCCATCGCCACCAGCGGCGAAAAAGCGCCGGGCATGCGCAGCAGTTTTCCTGACTTGAGCGCCGCGCGAAAGTCTTTGCGCTTGTCTGCAGCCGATTTGGTGGCTTGAAGCATGGCTAGAAAATGCCCCTTTGATCGCGTTGTGAGCAAGTCAGTTTATCCGGTGGCAGCAAGACATTCAGCCCGCCGACTTCCGCCGCTGAAAGTTGCGGCAGGCGTTGGACGAGATTCAAAAACCGTTTTGATTCGTCGGCGACAACCGAATCTTCCGTGAGCGTTTCAAATTTGCGGATGTAATCGGCGCGGCCAAATGGTTTCGCGCCGAGCGGATGTGCATCGGCCACAACAATTTCATCCACGAGTTTTTTGCCGTCGTTAAAAACAATTTCCACGCTGCCGCCAAACGCTTTTTCGTTTGGATCAACGGAATGATACCGCCGCGTCCACTCCGAGTCCTCGGCCGTTTTGATTTTGCCCCACAGATCGACGACTTGAAGATGTTGCACGACTTCCGGCGCGTAACTTTTCACGTGATGCCAGAAACCAGTGTGCAGCGCGGCAGCAAAGATAAACATCAAGCTGTGATCCAGTGTCTCGCGGCTCGCGCAGGGATCGAATTTTTGGGGATCATTCGCGCCAGTGCCGATGACGGCGTGCGTGTGATGGCTGGTGTGAATCATCACCGACTTGATCGCGCAGAGATCAGGAATTTTTCCGCGCAATCGGAACGCGAGGTCAATCCACGCCTGCGCCTGATACTCGGCGGAATGTTCTTTCGTGTAGGAATCAAGGATCGCGCGGCAGGGTTCGCCAGGCGCGGGCAGTGGCACATCGTAGCTGGCGTCCTTGCCGCCGAGCATCCACGCGATGACGCTGTCCTCGCCTTCGTAAATTGGCGATGGACTTTTCTCACCGCGCATCGCGCGGTCCACCGCTTCGATGGCGAGCTTGCCGGCATGCGCGGGCGCGTAGGCTTTCCAACTGGAAATTTCGCCCTTGCGCGATTGTCGCGTGGAAAATCCGACATGCACCGCCTGTTGAACCGCCTGATAAATCGTGTCGGTGTCGAGGCCGAGCATCGCGCCGATGCCGGCGGCGGCGGACGGACACAGGTGCGCAATGTGATCCTTCTTGTGCTCGTGCAGGCAGATCGCACGCACGAGATCCATCTGAATTTCGTAGGCGACGACGAGGCCACACAACAACTGCGCACCAGTGCAACCGCATTGCTGCGCCACGGCGAGCAACGGCGGGATGTTGTCGCCGGGATGCGAATAATCCGCCGCGAGAAACGTATCGTGCATGTCGAGCTCGCGCACGGCGACGCCATTGGCCCATGCGGCCCACTCGCAATCGAAATGCTGCTCACTTGCCACGCCAAACAACGCCGCGCCCTGAGCGCGCGGATGCGCCAGCGCCTGCGTGCGCGCATTGGCCACCGGCTCGCGGTTGATGGCGGCGATGGCAACAGAGGCGTTATCAATCACGCGGTTGATGACCATCTCCGCGACTTCGGGAAGCACCGATGCTTTGTCGGTAGCGACGGACGCGAGCTTCCACGCCAATTGCTCGGTTTTCTTTAACGCAATCTTTGACGGATAGACTTTGACGTGGTGGGTAATTGGCATTCGGTGATTTCTCATTGACCCCTCGTTTTAACGAGGGGTGTTGGGCGCGCGGATTGAGATGAAACCGTTTCAACGGTTTCCTCATCACGCCATTCAAGCCCATAAACTTTCACAAACCTTTCGTATTCTTCTGTAAAAGATTTTATCCGATGATGTTCCGCTTGTCCCGCGATGTAGGCACATACTTCATTCACACCTGATTGCGAAACCGAAAACGCGCCATAGCCACGTCCCCAAGCAAACTTTCCCACAAGTAAATCCTGCTCGTTAATCCAATGCGAAGATGTGCCCTTCAGAAGTTTCACCACCTGCTCAATCGTCATGTTGGTCGCCAGATCAATCAATGCGTGAACGTGGTCGGTGTTCACGTAATTGATTTTCATGTAGATGCCATTTTTTTTGGCATAATCAGTCAGAAAGCCAGACATCTTTGCTGCAGTTTTTGGATTGAACATTCCTTCGCGCTTGAACGTTCCCCAAATCAAATGAAGCCAGCAACGTGAGTAGGCGTGGGTGGACATAGCGGCCTCGTAAACCGTTAAAACGGTTTGTTTCCTCCGGCGTGACGCATAGCACCCAACTGAAGTTGGGTGTTAATGAGAATGCTGAACTGCGTTTTCATTAGTTGTATCCGAC
>JBEEGR010000019.1:0-5523 GCA_041166985.1 Verrucomicrobiota bacterium
CGCCGCCCACGCCAGTGTCGCTTCCATGTCCGCGCGGTTTCGTCCATAACTGCCGACGAGCCGTTGCTGTTTTACAAACAACGGCCAGAGATTGAGTTTCACTTCACGGCCCGCCGTCGCGCCGCAAGTGACAATCGTTCCGTTGCGCGCCAGACACTCAAAACATTTCAACAACACCTCGCCGCCGACATGCTCCACGACCAGATTCACGCCGCGTTTGTTGGTGAGCTTGCGCACTTCAGCCGGCCAATTCGGATCGTTGGAATCCAAAACGAAATCAGCGCCGAGTTTTTTGCTGAGAGTGCGCTTGGTCTCCGTTGAGCCTGTGCTGATAACGTATGCGCCCAGCTCTTTCGCGATTTGAATCGCCGCTGAACCCACGCCGCTCGCGCCCGCGATGGCCAGCACCCAATCACCCGCGCGAACCTGTGTGCGGTTTGTCAGCATGTGCATTGCGGTGCTGCCCGCCAGAGTCAGCGCCGCCGCCGTTTCAAAATTCAGTCCGGCAGGCAAGCGAACGAGCGAACGCGCCGGCACGACAACTTTTTCCGCAAATCCGCCGTCGCGCTGGATGCCCAGCAACTCGCCGCGCAGGCAAAGCGATTCTTCTCCGCGCTGGCAGAACTCGCATTCGCCGCAGAAAATATTGGATTGGATGGCGACCTGGTCGCCAATTTTCCACTTGGGAGCGCCCGCGTCCCGCTGGCGTGTTTCGGAATTTGCCGGCGAGACGTCTGCGCTCCCAGAGGCTGCGCCAACTCCGACCACTTCCCCGGAAATTTCTCCGCCCGGCGTGCGTGGAAGCTGAACTGGAATCGGCAAACCAGCCGCTTCCAGCCAGAGATCGAGATGATTCAACCCGCATGCTTTAACCCGGATTACCACTTCATCGGTTTGCGGTTGCGGCTCGGGCAAATCGCGCAGTTCAAATTTTCCCGGCTTGCCAGTGGCGATCAGTTGGGCGGCTTTCATGACAGGAGTTTAACGCAAAGACGCGAAGAGGCAAAGGCGCGGAGTCGAATTGAAACAGAAGAAAACAAAGAGAACGAAGTTCGAGAGAGAGCGAGTCTTCGTTTACTTCGTTGCCTTCTGTCGATTTATTTTGGCGGCAACTGCCAGACCCAATCGCCTTCCTTCCAGTTCACCGTTTTGCCGTCTTTCGAGAGAACGACGGGGCCGCCATCATCTCTTTCATTCCAGCCGACGGAGTAGAGCACGAACCGGTCGTTCTCGGTGCGGTGATACTTCAACGGCTGGCCGCCGATGACATCGTGCGGAACTTTTTCGATGAACTGCGGCGTGAGCGGATCGAGTGTGTCCGGAAAATTTCCGTGCGCGAGATGATAACGCTCCAGCGCGATTGCAATGTGTGCCATATCGGCGAAGGATTGTGCGCGGGCGGATCTTGCTGAGAAATTGGCGAGCTCGGGAACCAAAAGACGCGTGAGCCAGTTGTAAGGTGTCAGGCGGATTCCGTTGCAGGTATTCGTCGCCTGCATCATTACCGTAGGCGAAACGACGCGTGTTTTCAGATTCACGATTGGCACCAGCAGATCGAAACTCATACGGCAGCAAGCGAGTTTGTTTTGCTCGAACCAACCCCCAGGCGCAAAACGAGCGATCCCCATTTGGAATTGATAACTCGAACTGTAAGCAGTGTCGTTTTCTTCGAGATTCCCAAGGGTATTAATTTGCCTCCTCGAGTTGCGAAGATTATCAATTATTTTAACATCAAAAGTCCGTTCCCAATGCAGGCCGGATTGGTGATCAGCGAGAAAATCCAGTTTGCCAAGTTCGGCGCCGAACGAGGTAAGTTGGACATCAGTCCACTGATGGTTGGCCAAGCCTTCCCAGATTGGTTGCAAAATAATTTGCAGCATCATCATGCGAACGAGTTGCGAAATCACAGTTGGCTCGGTGTGAATCGATTCAATCACCCGCAAGGTCAGTTTGATGTCGTCGAAAGCTTTCTCCGTCTGGCTGGCTTGTAATTCGGCGATGGCGCGCAGTTGCAACGTCCGCGAGAGACTTTTCAAGATTGCTAAATGCGGCAGCAAAATTCCGGCGGGATCGGCTTCATCATAAGTTAACGGAAAACGCGAGTATGGAAGCCGGCTCACCTCACGCAACTCTTCAATGGCTGAATCGTATTTGCTCAAGGCGAGCAAAATGTCGGCGGCGGGTGATTGTGGCTGCGGTGCGATTGGAAATTCATTTGTCGCAAATTGCCAACGGGAATTATTTGTGACGGGCAAGCGATAATAATTTTGCCATGACTTCAAGTCTGTCATCACGCCTTTCGTCCAGTCGTCACTCGCAGGCGAGTCAGACCAGTCTTGCCTTTCGAGGCGCATTTGCAGCCGATTCACGATATTGGTGTCAGATGGCTGGATGCGATGGCCATTCCGGTCGAAGTAAGTGAGATAAGTGCTGGCGACAATCGGTGTCGCGGCAAAGTTTTGTTCGTCCAGTACACGCGGCGGAACGATGCTCGCGAAGTCGAATGTTTCGCCTTTAGCTTCCCATTCCCGTTTGAATTTATTCCACGCCCATTTTCCCCGGGCGTTCTCCTCGGCGTAAAAAAGAGCAATCAAAGTGATTAAACAGGCCACGCCGAAAAGAAAGCGGCGGAAATTGCGTCCATGACGCAACCAGCGGAACAGAACTAAAACCAGAAGCGCTGTTATTACAATCGCCAGCGCAGAGCCTAAAGCTACAGATAAAAGAACTCCTGAGCTTACGTCCCATCGAAGCATCCCTACACAGTAATAGACCAAGACAACCGCTGGGCACCCGAGAATTACACACCACAGAAAAAATGCGCGGCGACTTTTCCATGATTTTTTCCAAACACTTTTCTTCGGTTCATTGGAATTTTCCACAATTCAGGTTTCAAGTTGGACAACGAAACGCCCGCAACCTCACGCCATCGCTGTTTCCCGGCGCATTTCGCTTCGTGGTTGACGCAAAATTATTTTCGGACGGTCCGCTTCCAGCGCGGTCGTCGGACCGAGCAGTTCGTTGAAGAGACGCCTTTGCTGTTCCATCACCAATTGAACCTGCGGCGATGGTGCCTCAGTTTGTTTTGCCAGGACTGGCCGGGAATCGCGCGTATAAACATTCATAAATAAAATCGCGATCCAAATCACCGCCAAACCCGCCCATGCTTTGGGATGGGGCCAGAAGAAAGTGGAGAGTTTTCGGTTGAGAGTTGAGAGGAACTTTCCAAGGAACGGCCTGTTGGCATCATTGAATTCAGGGACGGAAATACGCCGTCCTTCCCTTAAAATTTCCACGCGCCATTCGCCGGGAACCTTCCGCAACGATTGTCGCTGAAGTTGTTTTTCAAAATCATCCATATTTTTGTAGCGTCGCTCTATGAGCGTCGCTGTTTTAATTTTGGCGGTCACAGACCGCCGCTACAACTCGTCGTAAACAGGACGCAGCCGCTCACGCAATTTGTCTAGGCCGTAGCGATAGCGGCTGGCGGCGGTGTTCGGGGAAATACTTAGCGCGTCGGCAATCTGCTCGAACGTCCGCCCTTCCCACAATTTCAAGTGAACCACCGCGCGCTGTTCCTCGGGCAACTCCGCCAACGCCGTCGTCAATGCCGCGCGAAATGCTTCTTCATCGGGATTCCCCGCCGGTGCGAAGATTGAAACCATTTCCGCGCCAAACTGTTCGTGGTATTTGCCGCGAACGCCGCGCCGCCGCATCAGGTCAATCGCTGCATTGTGCGCCAGCCGGAGGAGAAAGCCTCTTTCATCGCGTGCGCCGTGGAGCAATTCAGGTTGCCGGGCGAGCTTGACGAAAATTTCCTGAAGCAAATCGCGCGTGTCGGATTCGTCGCGCATGAAGTTCAAAAGAAAAGCGAACAACGCCTGGGCGTG
Organism: Verrucomicrobiota bacterium; assembly: GCA_041166985.1. Taxonomy (GTDB): domain Bacteria; phylum Verrucomicrobiota; class Verrucomicrobiia; order Limisphaerales; family DASXHY01; genus DASXHY01. The sequence continues at coordinate 3,891 of JBEEGR010000019.1, forward strand.
GTCGTCGTAAAGCCGTTCAAGCTCCGTGTCAGGCATTGGTCTACTGGTATGACGCGCCGCGCGAAGGAATTTGTCTAGCAAAAGAAATTAAACAGAAGGCAACGAAGATAACCAAGCGCCGGCATTTGAGTTCTTTCCAGCCTTTTGTTGCCTTCGTTTGCTTCTGTTCAAAACTCCGTGCTTGCGGCGGGCGGCGCGCACGTTTAGGAACGAGCGGTGATTAACGGTATCTTTGGTTCGCTCGCGGTTCTCAGCGTGGCGCTGTTGCTTTGGCAATGGCTGGCGGCGTGGCGCTTCCCATTGCATCAACGGAACACCGAGTTCCAGCCCGGTGCGACCCGCATCCTGCCGAGCGGGTGCTCGGCGTTCCTTCCCGCAGTTACCCTGCTCAAATCGCTCAAGGGCTGCGATGCCGCCACGGAAGATTGTCTGCGAAGCTGGTTCGTGCAGGACTATGCGGGCGAGATTCAAATTTTATTTGGCGTGGTGGCGGCGGACGACCCGGTCTGCGGCATTGTGCAAAAGTTAATTCGGGAATTTCCTCAACGTAACGCACAACTGATTGTTTGCGGTCCACCCGTTGGTCCCAATGCGAAGGTTTCAAAACTCGCTGAACTCGAAAAACTCGCACAGCACGAAATCCTGGTCATCAGCGACGCCGACGTGCGCGTGCCAAAAGATTTTTTGCAGAATGTCGCGGTGCCGTTGAGCGAGCCGAATATGGGGTTGGTAAATTGCTTTTATCGCCTGGCAAATCCGAGCACGCTCGCGATGCAGTGGGAAGCCATCGCGATCAATGCCGATTTCTGGAGTCAGGTGTTGCAAGCGCAAACACTCAAGCCGCTCGACTTCGCGCTCGGCGCAGTCATGGCCACGCGTCGGCGAAACCTGGCCGAGATCGGCGGCTTCACCGCGCTCGCTGATTGTCTGGCGGATGATTATCAACTCGGCAATCACATCGCGCGCAAAGGTCATCGCATCGCGCTCTGTCCGGTGGTGGTGGAATGCTGGGATCCGCCGATGACGTGGCGCGCGGTCTGGAAACATCAACTCCGCTGGGCGCGCACAATCCGTGTCTGCCAGCCGTTGCCGTATTTCTTCAGCATTCTCAGCAATTCGACGTTGTGGCCTTTATTGTGGCTACTGCCTTTTGTTGGGACTCTCCGATTCGAGTGGTTCATGGGGTTTTGGTTCTTCCGCACTGTTATAGCGGTGCTCCTTCAAAAACGGCTTACGGGTTCCTGGGCCGATCACACTTGGATCTGGCTCGTGCTATTAAAAGACTTATTGCAAGTCGCCATCTGGTTTTGCGCGTTTGCAGGAAATAAAATCGAGTGGCGCGGCCAGCAATACACGTTGCGCCGTGACGGAACGCTCGTGAAAAAATAAAAACGGGACGAACAAAACTGTTCGTCCCGCGTTAATCCCCACACTACTGCCAGCGAAATTAATTATCGCTGGGCGGATGTTGCGGCGGCGGGCCGTCCTGGCCGCCTCCGTTTTGGTTGGCCGGGCGTTGCGGGCGCAATTCTTCCTGCGTCAGTTTGCCGTCGCCGTTTTTGTCGAGCTTCTTCAGCGCGGCGGAGGCATTCGCGATTTCGTCGGCGTCAATCGTGCCGTCGTGATTCGCATC
>JBEEGR010000020.1:0-6258 GCA_041166985.1 Verrucomicrobiota bacterium
ATTCAGCGCGAGTTCATTGACCTTGCGGAGGATAATGCCCTGGTCAGCGGCCTGTTGCGCGTCCTTGGACATTGTCATGATCCAGCCCGTATCGAGCGCGGCGTAAAAATCATCGTGAGCGCAATGAACATTCAGCGCGTGCTTCGTTAGCGCGCGCGCGCCGACTTCGAGGACCATCGTCGAAAATTTTCCCGGCGCGTGATAATACTGCTCCATCGCATAAACAATTCCCTGTCCCGAAGTGAAATTCACCGTGCGCCGTCCTGCGACCGAGAATGCCGTCGCGCCGCCTTGCGCCGCGTGTTCGCCTTCGGTCTCGACGGCGATTTTTTGCGCACCCCAGACATTGAGTTCGCCCGCCGCGAAAGAGCCTTGATAAATTTCGCCGCCTTCGGTTGACGGCGTGATTGGATAAAAGACACCGCCTTCGGTGATGCGCGTCTCGACCCATTGCGCGACGAGTTGGTTGCCATTGCACGTGACACGAATGCCGGGATATTTCGGCGCAACGGAAGCGGGGTTTAAGGGCGATGAGCCGTTGGATTTGGGGCGGGCGGAGGGCTGGTTCATAAAATCAATCTTGAGTTGATTCCGCCCGTAAAACACATCGCGCCTACGGGCCGGAGGTGATTCGAAGGACTCTAAGCGTATTACCCCAAAGACTCAAAGGAAAAGATTTCTTAAAATGCTGATTAAAACCGGAATGAAGCGAAGCGACAGAAGCTGGCAAAGTCTAAACCCAAGTTCGCGGCGATTTCAAGAATTTAATCTTTCGCGCGCAACTTTTACTGCTGGCAATCGCCGCGAGGCGGGAGCAACGTAAATTCGAATCAGCAAAACGAAATTGTGGAATGTGGAATGAACTAAAACTCGCGCAGGGTGAACCGAAAGACTGGTTGGGCGACTGGCATCCGCTGGCCGAACAGCTCGGCTCGGCGAACGGGCTGGCCGCGCTCAGCGAGCTTTCCGCGTTCATGCAGGTTCCCATTGTGCATGACTGGACTTCGTTGCATCGCTTCCTGCTCGATTATCAAAAACAGATTCTGCTCCCGCTCGAACTGCCCGCGATTCAACGCGCCTTTGACCACACTTGCCGCCACGAAGTGCGCGAACTCGCCGAATACGACCGGCAACTGGCGAACGAACCCGCGCTAAAACCCTTTGCGGAAGCCAGTCGTCGCATCGGGCAAACCGAGTTGCTGAAACTGCGTCCGCTGCGCGATGAACGCATCGTGCGTCGTTATCTCGAATCGGTCGAACGCAATGAAGCCAATGCGTGGCACACGTTGATTTACGGGCTGACGCTGGCGTTGTATTCAATACCGCTGCGACAAGGTTTGCTTGGTTACGGTTTTCAAACGACGCGCGGTTTTATTTACGCGGCGGCCAAACCATTGCAACTCTCCGAGAAAGATTGCCGCGCATTGCTCGATGAACTTTGCGGGCACTTGCCGGAAGCGGTCGAACTGCTCATCGCCCAACGCGTTGCCGCGTAAGCTGGAGACCGCGCTTCAGCGTATCCCTTTGCGTTCTTCCGAGATTTTTCCGACACGCTAAAGCGTGGACTCCATGATAATTTGATCGCATGATAGCATCTATATTTTCATCTATAACATCTCCCCCTTGGGGTTCGTTTTGGTTCAGCGTAGAAGCTATTTGTATTCTCGTTGTTGCATTTGGCTGCGGTGCAGAAGTGTGGGCAGACCTCCATAAATTTTCTGACAAATTTAGAATTGACCCAAAGTCAGGCAGACTTGGAGAAAAAACTCTAGGGGCGCAAAGAAAGGAATGGTGGAAGATATTCTTTGGCATTATTGTCGCTATGGGGCTTGCAGTTGAAGTGATGGCCTTTTCGTTTTCTTTTCTCACCTCAAGTCGCGAAATTGAAGAACTACACAAATCCAATCTGGTGCTACAGGCCAAACTTAAAACAAGAATAATAACAGAGGATGAACGCAAATATTTCATTGAGTGCTTAAGAGGTCAGCCAAGAGGGAAAGTGATGGTTAGTTTTGACCGAGGAGCGTCTGCAAATGTGCGAGTTTACGCTGGCGAAATTGCCGAGTTGCTTATTGCTGCTGGGTATTCCGTCCCCGGTGGTGCTGATATTTGTGATGTGAAACCAATCCTTCCACCAGACACATCCATCGAAGTTTGGACTAAGAGTCTGAATGATGGTCCAGCGTATTTCTATCCATTGGCCAACTGTCTTACAAAAGTTGCGGATAAAGTTGTGCCCAACGTTAATTCCGACATTTTGTGGATTAGCACCAATGAGCTTTGGATTTATATTGCTAATTATCGATGACCCCCGAGAAAACGGATTATACCACCATATACGACCGCTATGCCAATCGACATATCTTTCAGTAGCATTCCAAATTAGGGGGCTACCCAACTCTTGGAAAACCCGACAAATTTTATAGTGGCCCCTTAATTTCAGAGCCGTCACAGTCACAACCAATTCAAATAAAGGTGAACTATGCCAATGATGCACGAAGTGGATTATAAAATTTACGGCGACGACATGCAGTTCGTCGAAGTGGAACTCGACCCGATGGAAGCCGCCGTTGCCGAAGCTGGCGGCATGATGTTTATGGACGACGGCATCCAGATGGAAACGATCTTCGGCGATGGCTCGCAACAAAACAGCGGCTTTCTCGGCTCGCTCATGGGCGCGGGCAAACGCCTGCTCACGGGTGAATCGCTCTTCATGACGGTTTTTCAAAATCGCGGTCAGGGGAAGAGACGCGTTGCGTTCGGCGCGCCGTATCCCGGAAAAATTATCGCGGTGCATCTCGGCGAGCTCGGCGGTGAATTGCTCTGCCAAAAGGATTCATTCCTCTGCGCGGCTAAAGGTGTCAGCATCGGCATCGCGTTCACAAAACGGTTTGGCGCCGGTTTGTTTGGCGGCGAAGGATTTATTCTCGAACGATTGCAGGGTGACGGCCTCGCTTTCGTTCATGCCGGCGGGACGCTTTATCAACGCGACCTCGTTGCGGGCGAAATCATCCGTGTGGACACCGGCTGCATCGTCGCGTTTCAACCAGGTGTGGACTACGACATTCAAATGGTCGGCGGCATCAAGAGCGCATTGTTCGGAGGCGAAGGGTTGTTCTTTGCAACATTGCGTGGGCCGGGCCGCATCTGGCTGCAATCGTTGCCACTCAGCCGATTGGCTGGGCGCATCACCGCAGCCTCGCCGAGAACGGGACGGGGCGGACGTGAGGAAGGTTCGGTCCTCGGCGGGCTTGGGCGGTTACTCGACGGAGATAATTCGTAGTAAAATGTCGCGCGAAGTTCGCGAAGGAAACGAAGTAAAAAAGAATTTGTTTCTTCGCCGCCTTCGCGTTCTTCGCGCGACTCCAATTCTTGCTCCGCTTGGCCACGCCTGTTAACTTCGCCTTCAAGTGGAAAAGCGATTTCTCATTCAATCGGGTTTCATGGCTTTCAGTCTTCTGCTGGCTTCGTGTGACCGGAATTCCTCAACCAACACCGTCTCCGGCACGATTCAAACCGACGAGGTGCGTGTCGCTTCACGCTACGGCGGACGCGTGGAAAAACTTTTTGCGCAGGAAGGCGATTCGCTGAAGTCAGGCCAGCCGATTGCTGAACTCAACGCCGCCGAACTCCGCGCGCGTCGCGATCAGGCCGCCGCACAACTGGCCGAACTCGAAGCCGGCCCGCGCAAAGAAGAAATCGCCGCTGTTAAATCGGACTGGGAAGCGCAATCAGCCGAGTTGGAACTTGCCCGCGCCAATGCAAAGCGCGCCGAGGAATTGTTCTCTCAAAAAACCATTTCCGAAACCGAACGCGACCAGATGACCACGCGCGCCCGGACTTTGGAAAAAACCGAAGCCGCCGCGAAGAGTCGTTACGATTTGTTGCTCGCCGGCACGCGTCCGGAGCAAATCGCCCAGTCGCGCGCGCAACTCGCGCAACTCGACGCGCAACTCGACGAAATGAAAATCGCCGCGCCCTCCGATTGCGTGCTCGAAGTGTTGAGCGTGAAAGTCGGCGACGTGCTCGCGCCGAATCAGCAAGTTGCCACGCTGTTGTTGCCGCATCTTTGGGCGCGTGTTTATGTTCCTGAACCGTGGCTTGGCCGCATTAAACTTGGCGATTCCGTGAAGGTGCGCGTGGATGCATTTCGCGACAAAGAATTCACCGGCATCGTGGAGCAAATCAATCGCGAAGCCGAATTCACGCCGCGCAACGTGCAGACGGTCGAGGAACGCATTAAACAAGTCTTCGGTGTGAAAGTGCGATTGGATAATGCGAGCAACGAACTCCGCGCAGGCATGTCTGCGGACGTGGTGTTTCCAAATGTGACGAGGTAAATTCCGGCAATGAGCGCAGATATTCATTTAAGCTTCTGGGAATTGATTGAACAAAAATTGACGGCGCATCCGGAATTTCTACAGGTCGCGCGTGAGAATTGTTCGCGGTGGTTGGCAGAGGGACACAGCGGAGCAGAACGATTGCGCGAATGGGATGCGCTCTTGGCCGAGGCGCAAACTTCGACAGATGGATTTGCCCGACTGCGGAACGTGCTAGCCGGAAAAGATGAAGCAGCAGCGCGCTTGAGAGAGTTTCATCCCCTGGCTGGAATTCTGACTCGCGAGGAGCGCCGAAACGCAAAGGAGTTATGCGGCTATCGGCATTGAAACATATTGTTGAGGCTGTGCATGCTTTGGCGCACAGCGAGCGGATCTATGTTTTGGGTTCAAGCGCGTTGCTTGGCAGCTTTCCTGAATTGGGTGAAACGAGCGGGCCTCTGGAATTAACTTTTGACGCGGATCTGTTGGTGGATCCCAGCGATGAACAACTGGCTGCGTTGCTGCATGAAGCTATTGGCGAAGGCAGTCTTTTCGCGCAACGCACCGGGTTTCACGCCGATATTTTACGGCCCACGATTGTCGAAACTTTGCCGCCCGGCTGGGAAACGCGGCTTGTCCCGATTGATAAGACCATCAACGCAGCGGCACTTTCTCCGGAGGATTTGCTGGTGGTGAAGCTCCGCACCGGGAGAACCAAAGATCTGGATTTGTGTCGAGACGTAGTTAAACGCGGTTTGATGTCGCCGGATATTTTGCGGGCGAGGCTCGACGCAACCCCTTTGCCTGACAATCAAACGGTTGCGGTTTATCAACGATTGAAAGCGGTAATCTCCTGACTTTGTCATGCCCGCCGAAACCATGATCGAATGCGAAAATCTGACCAAACGCTTCGGTCATTTCACGGCGGTGGATCATGTCAGCCTGAAAATTGAGAAGGGTTCCATCTTCGGTTTTCTTGGGCCGAATGGTTCGGGCAAGTCCACGGTGATTCGCATGTTGTGCGGTTTGCTGGAGCCAAGCGAAGGACACGCGCGCATCGCGGGTTTTGATGTCGCGAAACAAACCGATGAAATCAAAAATCTCATCGGCTACATGTCGCAGAAGTTTTCGCTTTACGACGAGTTGACGGTTTATGAAAACCTCCAGTTCTACGGAAGGCTTTACGGCTTGCGTGGCGCGGAACTCGTTAAACGCCGCGATGAACTGGTGGCGCTCACGCACATCGAGCCGTATCTAAGCCGGCGCGCGGCGCTGCTTTCCGGCGGCTGGCGTCAACGACTGGCAATGGCGTGTTCGCTCATGCACAAACCGACGGTGTTGTTTCTCGATGAGCCGACAGCGGGAATTGATCCGGTGGCGCGGCGCGAGTTGTGGGATTTGCTGTTTGAATTTTCGAGCCGAGGCATGACGCTATTCGTCACCACGCATTACATGGATGAAGCGGAACGTTGTTCGCACGTCGGCTACATTCACATGTCAAAGCTGGTCGTGTGCGGCCAGCCGGATGAATTGAAAACGATGGCGGTCGTGAATCCGCCCGGCACAAAACGGCTCGACATCACGTGCGACCATGTCACGGTCGGCCTGCAGGCAATGCGGCGTTTTCCCGGCGTGCGCACGGCGACAGTGTTCGGCCAATCCATGCATTTGCTCGTGGATGAACAGATGGCGGAAGAAAAAATTCGCGAGGAGTTGTCGCACGCCGGAATTCCACACGCAGACATTCATCCGATTGGGCCATCGCTGGAGGATGTTTTTGTGGCGCTCACAACCCAGAAGAATGGAGACAACAAATGAAAATTATTGTAGCGGCGTTCTGTGAGCGCCGGATTTATCCCGCGACGGTCATAGACCGACGCTACAAATAAAATGAAGACTCCCTTCCGCGGATTCACCGCCATTCTTTACAAAGAATTTC
>JBEEGR010000021.1:0-7750 GCA_041166985.1 Verrucomicrobiota bacterium
CGGCGGCAACGGCACGGATATTCTTCATCTCTCCATCCGCAATACGATGGCGAATCAGGGTATCGAGCAAGGCGCAGGCGGCAGTGTGGCATTGTCCCAGAACATTCAGGGCAACGCTAACAAGCAGGTATTGACGATTTCGGTCAACGGCCTGACCGCCGGCACAGCTTACGAATTGTTCGCTGCCAAAGGCGATGACACAAACCTGGTTGACGTGGCTCAATTCACGACAGACGGGAATGGCGCTGCGACCTTGAAATATAGCAGTGTTGGAAATGGCAAAGGTAAAGGGCCAGTGCCGGATGGACTACAGCCGCTCCGCGATGTGCGCACTATCGCCGTTGGCACATTCACCACCAACGTCGTGATTCTTGTGACCAATGTCGCCACCAACGTCGTGCTCAGTGCGGACATGACAGTCGCCGACAAGCTCCAATATCTCGTTAAGCGCGACATCAGCAGTGTGGACGTGCCTGCTTCCCTGCGTATCAAAGCGACTCAGGACAATGCACAGTTCCGTTTGAGCGCCTCGAACCTCGCACCAACTACGGAATATTTCGTCGCCGTGAATGACGTTCCACAAGCTTCGTCCACGACGGATGCAAATGGCCAATTCGATATCAGTGCGACACCCCCCGGAGCGGACATTCTGACGGTGCATTCGGTTGCATTGTGGGATTCGTCGAGCAATGTCGTCGTAAGCACGACACTGCCGTAAAGTAACCAACAAGAAGTTTCAGAAACCCGGATTGAGAAATCAGTCCGGGTTTTGCTTTAGCCATTCCTTGGTTTTTTCCTGCCACTTGGCCCAGTCAGTCCCGTAGTTTTCGTCGAGATACAATTCCAGCAAATCTCTGGCCTCCTCCGCCTTGGCGTGATCCGGCGTGCGGGCTACTTCCAGGAGCAACGGCAGTTTGCTCGCGTTGGGCCGGTTCAGCACATCACCCATCAAAACGTCCAGGACCGGCTCGGGCAGTTTGGCGTTCTTCAGCAACTCCGCGACTGGAGCGTAATCAGCATCATCCACCAGATTCGATAGATGTTGCGCGACTTCCACCTGGCCGTCTTCGGACAACTTGGGAAACATTTCCAAAAGCTGTTTCACCTTGGCGGAATCCTCGCCGTCGGAGGCCAGAATGTCGTCCACGGTTTCCTCCCAGTTTGTCAAATCGGTATTTGTATTCTGCATGGCGAGTGTCCGTGCGGCTGGAGCATTGCTGAACGTGGTCGTTGGTTTTACCGGTTGAACCATGGCCGACTCTGAATTGGAAACCGGATGAGTCACAAGCTCAGGGGAGGTCGAAGGTTCGGAAGCATCCTCCGGAATATGGGCCACGGGCGATTCGGAGCCGCCGCTGCCAAGCAATCCCACCGCAACGCCTATTCCGACGATGACCGCTCCGATCCCTACGGTGATTAATACTTTTCGCATCATGTTAAATCACCAATCAGTATCTTGAGTTTCGCGCGGCAATCAACCTTGAAACTGCAACTCGTAAAGCCGCTGATATGTGCCTGCGCGCTCCAACAACTCCGCATGAGTTCCAGTTTCAATGATCCGGCCTTCGCTCATCACGACAATCACGTCCGCGTTCTGAATCGTGGAAAGCCGGTGCGCGATGCAAATCGTGGTGCGGCTCTGCATCAATTTTTCCAGAGCATTTTGCACTGCGCGTTCCGATTCCGTGTCGAGTGCGCTCGTTGCTTCGTCCAGCAGGAGAATCGGCGCGTTTTTCAGAATCGCCCGCGCGATGGCGATTCGCTGGCGTTGCCCGCCGGAAAGGGCAATGCCCTTTTCGCCAACAATGGAATCATAGCCTTCTGGCTTTTCAGAAATGAACTCATGCGCGTTGGCGTGGCGCGCGGCGGCTTCGATTTCGGCATTATTCGCACCGGGCCGACCAACCGCAATGTTGTTGCGAATGGTATCGTGAAACAAAATCGTTTCCTGAGTGACCACTGCGATTTGGCCTCGCAATTCCTTGCTCGAAACCTGTCGCAAATTCGTGCCACCGATGCGGACGCTTCCATTCTGCGGATCGTAAAATCGCGGCAGTAGATTCACGAGTGTGGTTTTGCCGGAACCACTGCTGCCGACCAGCGCCACAAGCTGTCCCGCTTTCACGGTAAGATTGATATTTCGCAGCACGGCCTTTTCCCCGTAGCTGAAATTCACGTTCTCAAAATGAATATCAGCATTTGCTGCCATCACCGGCAGCGGCGAGACCGGTTCGGGCATCGAACTGACCGTGTCCAGCAATTCAAACACGCGCGAGCTGGCGGCCTGCGCCTGATGAAGCTGATTGTGCAGTTTCGTCAATGATTTCAACGGCTTGTACATCACGAAAATCGCGCCGAGAAACGCGATAAAATCTCCCGGACTCATGACTCCGCGATGATTTAGAACATAAAACAAAATCAGCGCGACCCCGATGCCTCCAAGAAATTCCATGATCGCGCCGGGAATTTCGTTCGCGCGCACGATGCGCATGACCTGGCTGACAAATTTTTTGGTCGTCTCGCGGAATTCTGCCAGGACTTTGTCTTCGAGATTATAGGCTTTGATGATGCGATTACCTGTGAACGACTCGTGCATCAGCTTGGAAAGATCCGCCGCGTGCGTTTGCATCGCTTTGGCTGACTTCCGCACCTTTCGGCTGTAAGCGGTGATTGGCACGATGCACAAGGGCAACACAATGACTGAAAACAGCGTCAACATCGGTTGTTTCGACAACAACAGGCCGAACAAAAAAATAATCGTGATTGGATCACTGACCAGAGACGCCAGCGAAGTGCCAATGATTGTGCGCAGCGACTGTGTATCATTCGTCACCCGCGAAATCAGGTCACCCGTGTTCGATTGATTGAAGAAACTCAGCGGCAAATTTTGCAGATGCGCAAAAATTGTGGTCCGCAAATCGGCAATCGCGCGCGCCGAAGCCCAGTTCACAAAGTAAATGTTCAAATAGTTGAACAAGCTGCGGCATAACATGACCAGCGGAATGGTGCAAATGATCAGGACCAGCGTTCCCTGTGTGGATTGAAGCTGCGGCAGATGCGCCGAGAGACCACGCAGCAGTGGCTGGATTAGCGCGGGCGCGTTTTGGATGTGTTTCTCGTCCATCGCCAATTGAACCGTGCCATTGAAAAGCAGATCACCCACCAGCCGAACAACCATGTAAAGCGCTCCATTGGCCAGCGCCAGCAGAATGCCGCAAACCAGGCCCATGATCAGCCGCGCGCGATATGGTCGCACGTAAACCCACAATTTGCGCAGAAAAGCTATCATTGGCGCGCAGCTTATGTCGGCAATGCTCTCGATGAAAGCGAGTTTTTAGGCGCGGAAAGTTTCAACGAACCGATGACGCGGGCAAATTGTGCGACCTCATTCGACTTATGGAAACAACCCGCGCTGCCTTTTTGCCTCCTGCACGCGTTTGACGCCGACGCTCATGGCCGCGAGGCGCATCGGGATTTTTTGCTTCCGGCTCAAATCCAAAATGTTCGTCCAGGCCCCTTCGAGAATGCGGAATAACTTGTCCACGACTTCCGTTTCGTCCCAGAAAAAACTTTGCAAGTCCTGCACCCATTCAAAGTAACTCACCACCACACCGCCGGCGTTGCAGAGAATGTCAGGAATCACAAAAATTTCCGGCCGCTGATTCAGGATGACGTCGGCCGCAGGCGTCGTCGGACCATTGGCGGCTTCGGCGAGAATGCGGCATTTGATTTTGCCCGCGTTGACTTCGGTGATTTGTTGTTCGAGCGCGGCGGGAACGAGAATATCGCACGGCAACAACAGCAATTGGTCGTTGGTCACCGGTTCCGCTTCAGGAAAACCGGCCAAGGTTTTATTTTCCGCGAGATATTTTTCCACCTGCCGCAGATCAAGACCCTTTGCATTATAAATGCCGCCGGAAACATCGCTCACGGCAATTATTTTTGCGCCATGCCGGGCCACTGAATACGCGGTCACGGAGCCAACGTTGCCAAAACCCTGAATCACCGCCGTCGCCTTGCTCATGTCCAGCCCAAGCACGTCACTCGCGCGATTCACCAGATAACCGACGCCGCGTCCCGTCGCCTCGCGCCGGCCCATCGAACCGCCCAGACCGACAGGTTTGCCGGTAACGATGCTCGGCACGGTATGTCCCGCGTAAACCGAATAGGTATCCATCATCCAAGCCATGACCTGTTCATTCGTGCCAAGGTCGGGAGCCATCACATCCACCTGCGGGCCGATGAATGGAATCATTTCCTGCGTGTACCGGCGTGTGAGCCGTTCCAATTCACGGATAGACATTTTGCTCGGATCACAAGTGATGCCACCCTTTGCGCCGCCAAACGGGAGACCAGTCAGGGCGCATTTCCAACTCATCCACATCGCCAGCGCCGCGACTTCGCCCAGCTTCACATTCTGATGATAACGCAGACCGCCTTTGGTGGGACCAAGCGTCAGATGATGTTGCACACGATAACCGGCAAAAACCTCCGTCGAGCCATCGTCCCGATGAATCGGCAGCGCAACGGTCATCGAGCGTTTGGGAAATTTGAGGCGGCCCCGTTCGGCTTCGGGAATATCCAGATGATCGGCGACCAGATCGAATTGCTGACAGGCCATCCGAAAGGTTGGGTGATCGTAGATGTCCATGGGCTAATTTTGATTTTTGAGTTTTGATTTTTGATCTGGCACTCTGACCAGCAACGACGTTCTGCAATTTAACCAATTCAGGAGTAAATTCTATGACAGAATCTGAAATGAAACAACGGACGAAAACATTTGCTTTGCGTGTGATCAAACTTGCGAACAGTCTGTCCAAAGATTTTGTTGGTCGCAGGCTTGGGGATCAGTTGCTTCGCTCCGGCACCTCGGTCGCGGCGAACTATCGGTCGGCATGTCGAGCGCGTTCCCGGCCCGACTTTGTCAGCAAGCTGGGGATCGTCGAAGAGGAGGTCGATGAATCAGCGTTATGGATGGAACTCTTGGCAGAGAGCGGCATCGTGCCTCTGCGGAAGCTCGAAAGCCTCTTGGATGAAGCGAATCAATTAACCGCAATAGTGGTTGCTTCCCGAAAATCGGTAAACAAGGGGACCAATCAAAAATCAAAATTCTAAAATCAAAAATTGCTATGTCGGAGTCGCTGGTCATCAACGAAATTTATTTAAGCCTGCAAGGCGAGAGCACCTTCGCCGGGCTGCCGTGCATCTTCGTCCGCCTCACTGCGTGCAATCTGCGCTGCTCTTACTGCGACACCGCTTATGCGTTCACGGAGGGCAAAAAGAAAACGCTCGAAGAAATTCGTGAAGATATTCAACGCCTTGCCGCGCCATTCCAAAACACGGAACACGAAACACGGAATACGAAACTTCCCTTAATCGAACTGACCGGCGGCGAACCGTTGCTTCAAAAAAACGCGCTGCCGTTGATGAAACAGCTTTGCGATGACGGCTTTATCGTGTTGCTCGAAACCAGTGGCGCGCATGATATTTCCCAGGTTGACCCGCGTGTTCGGCGCATCATGGATTTGAAATGTCCCAGCAGCGGCGAGGTCGAGCGCAATCGCTGGGAGAATATTCCACATCTGAAAGCAACCGACGAAATCAAGTTCGTCATGGGCACACAGGAAGATTACGACTGGGCGAAACAGAAAATCGCCGAGCACAACCTGGCTTCCATTTGTCCGCTCCTGTTTTCGTGGGTGCATCCGCTCGCGCCGGAACAGCAGGACAAATCGCTGAAGCGTGTTCCAGCCGGGCTGACTCCGGTTTCGCGCGAGCAACTTGTCGAAAAAATCATCGCCGACGCTTTGCCGGTGCGGTTCCAATTGCAGATGCACAAAATCATCTGGCCGCCGGAGCAGCGGGGAGTTTAATTCGATGAACACCCGCCAAACATTGGACCTGCTGCGCGACTACGAATCGCGCAACGTGTTGTTCACGGAAGCCGACGGCTCATGGCCAATTGTTTGGGAGAAGGCCAAAGGCGTTCACGTCTGGGATGCCGAAGGGAAAAAATATCTCGATCTGACCGCCGCATTTGGAGTCGCTGCCGCTGGTCATGCGAATCCGCGAGTCGTAGAAGCCGGCCAAAAGCAAATGGCCACGCTCTTGCACGCTATGGGCGACGTGCATCCCCATGCGCGAAAAGCCGAACTCGCGCGCGAACTGAGCCGCATCACCTTCGAAAAGTGGAGTTGCGAGTTCCGCGCTTCAGGTTTTGAAACGCGTTATGAGCGGCCAAGCCTGAAACCCGAAACTCAAAGTCCGAAACTCCAACTCGGCAAAACCATTTTCTGCAACTCCGGCTTCGAAGCCGTTGAAGCCGCGCTGAAAACCGCCATGCTCACTGCGGGAAAATACGGCGTCATTGCGTTTCAAAACGGCTATCACGGGCTTGGCTATGGAACTCTGAACACCACGCACCGCGAACTTTTTCGCGGGCCGTTCAAAATGCAATTGAAGGAGTTCGCTCACTTTGTCCAGTTCCCGGCGAAAGCCTCCGACCTTCCCGTTATTGAACTTCTGATTCGCCGTTTGTTTCAGCGCGGCTGGGTCGGCGCGATCCTTGTGGAACCAATTCAGGCGCGCGGCGGCATCAATGTTCCGCCGCCGGAATTCCTGCCGTTGTTGCGGCGCCTTTGCGATGAACACAAAGCTCTGCTCATTCTGGACGAGGTTTACACCGGCTTTGGCCGCACGGGAAAAATGTTTGCCTGCGAACACAGCGGCGTGGTGCCGGACATTCTGTGCCTCGGCAAAGCACTGACGGGCGGCTTTCCGCTCTCTGCGTGCGTTGGTCGCGCGGAAGTTATGGACGCGGCGTGGCCTGCTTCCAAAGGCGAAGCGATTCATACGAGCACGTTTCTCGGGAACCCCGTCGGCTGCGCAATGGCGCTGGCGCAAATCGGGGAGCTTCAGGAAAACAAACTCCCCGACAAAGCAGCAAAGCTCGGTGAATTTTTGATCACTGAGTTGCAATTGAAAATTTTCAGTTCCAAATTTCAAATCGCGATTCGGGGCCAGGGTTTGATGATTGGCCTGGAATTGAAATTGGCGAACGGCGATCCCGCGACCGACGAAGCGTTGCGGATTATCAAAACGATGTTGCATCGGGGCTTCATTCTGTTGCCGGAAGGCGAGCATTCGAACGTGATCAGCTTCACGCCTCCGCTGACGATTACGAAAGCGCAGTTGGCGGAAACAGTGGAAGCGCTGGCTAAGATTTTTTAACCACGGATGAACACCGATAAACACAGATTGAAAGAGCCGCACACGCGGACGGCGCACAACCAAAACCCATTAGCGAGAATTCGCGCAATTCGCGTAAAAGCATTTTTCCCCCATCCGTGTCCATCCGTGGTTAAAATATATTTTCCATGAAACTCACCGAAATGCGCGACGTGTTGGAGCGGCAGGGAATTCAACTCACGAAATCTCTCGGGCAGAATTTTCTGCACGATGCCAATCAGCTTAAGCGCATTGTTGACGCGGCAGAGTTGACGCGGCAGGACAAGGTTTTGGAAATTGGTCCCGGTCTGGGGCCGCTGACGGAATTGCTGCTGGAACAGGCGGGCGAAGTGCTCGCCATCGAACTGGACGCGCGGCTCGTGGAATTTTTGGCAAATCGTTTCGGATTGGAATCGCAGGAACAGGCAACGCCCGCCCTCACCCCGACCCTCTCCCCCGAGGAGAGGGAGAGTGATTTGGATGCGTTCGTTAATCCTCCGCTTCCCGATTCCTCCCAGCGCGG
>JBEEGR010000022.1:0-4233 GCA_041166985.1 Verrucomicrobiota bacterium
ACTTTCGCAAATCGAAACCACCACGCCGACAAAGTTCGTCGGTTACGAAACTACAAAAGCGGAGACTAAACTACTTGAAGTCATTCGGATCAAGGACAAGGACGCCGTTGTGTTTGAGACTTCTCCGCTCTATGCAGAAATGGGCGGTCAGATTGGTGATACGGGGATTTTCTACAGCCACAAAGGTGGTTGGATGGAATCAGGGTTAAAGATTACAAACACACAAAAATCCGGTAATACATGGCTGCATTTTGTTGAAACTATTCGTGAAGATCTTCCTCCTCCTGCTGCCGGAGACGATGTTGTGGTTTTTGTAGATACAAACCGTCGCAACGCCATCCAACGTCACCACACCGTCACGCATTTATTGCATTGGGCATTGCACGAAGTCGTGAGCAAGGAAGCTTCGCAGAAAGGTTCGTTCGTTGGCCCGGATAAGCTCACGTTCGATTTCAACAGCGCCGCGCTCACTCCGCAGCAACTCGCCGACATCGAGAAACTCGTCAATGAACGCATCGTGGAAAACGCCAGCGTGAGTTGGACGGAAGTTCCGTATGCCGAAGTCAAATCGCGCAAGGACATGATGCAATTTTTCGGCGACAAATACGGCGACACCGTCCGCGTCATCCAGATCGGCGGCGTAGCAGGGGAGTTGAATGGTTATTCGATGGAACTTTGCGGCGGCACACACACACGGGCGACGGGCGAGATCGGGTTGTTCCGCATCACTGGCGAGAACGCGATTGCCGCCGGCGTTCGCCGCATCGAAGCCGTCGCCGGTTTACAGGCCTACGATGTCGCGAACGAACAGCTTCAACTCATCAAAAGCATCGCGGGCAAAATCAATTCACCCGTTCACGAGCTGGAGAAAAAAATCGAAGCCCTGCTCGCGCACCAGAAAGAGTTGGAAAAGCAACTCAAGTCCGCGCAACAACGCGAAGCGGCCGGCAGCGCGAAGGATTTGCTCGCCAAAGCTGAAACCGTGAATGGCATCCCCGCCATCATCGCGAATCTCGGCTCCGCCGATGGCGACACGTTGCAGACGATTGCGGATTCGCTCAAGAGCCAGTTCAAAGGTGTGATTGTTCTCGGCGCTTCTTCTGGCGGCAACGTTTCACTCATCGCCGCCGTCACGTCCGATTTCACCGCGAAAGTGCAGGCGGGAAAAATAATTCAGACAATTGCGCCCATCGTTGGCGGCAAAGGCGGCGGCAAACCCGATAACGCCCGCGGCGGTGGCAAGGACGCGGGCAAGCTGGATGAAGCGCTGACGAAGGCAAAGAGCTTGCTTGGATAAGTTTTCCGACGCACAGTTTAATCATGCTTGCGGATGAGCAAACCAGCCCGGAACAGTTCGCGATTTTGCGCGCGATGCCTGGCGAACGACGTTTGCAGTTGGCTGAGCAGATGTTCTGGTCAGCGCGCAAATTAAAAGCCGCAGGCGTTCGTCATCAGCATCCTGAGTGGCCGGAGGAAAAAGTGATCGCCGAGGTCAATAGGATTTTTCTTCATGCCGGAAGCTGAACTCTTCCTTTTGTTCGTGCGTCCACTCAATCTCGCGGGCATTCGCTACGTGATTGGCGGCAGTGTGGCGGCAATTTTCTACGGCGAACCGCGGTTCACAAATGATGTGGACATTGTGGTTTTTCTGAACGAAGCAGACATTCAGCGACTATACGACATTTTTCCTTCGTCCGATTTCTACCTGCCGCCACGCGAGACAATCGCCGCCGAAGTTGCGCGCGAGCAACGCGGGCAATTCAACATCATTCACATGAAAACCAGTTTCAAAGCGGACATTTATCCCACCGGCCGCGATGAATTCAGCGCGTGGGCATTTCGGAACAAACGGCGGATTGAATTTCAGGGTGAGACGCTTATGTTGGCTCCACCCGAATACGTTATCGTTCGCAAATTGGAATACTTTCGCGAAGGCGGTTCGGAAAAACATTTGCGCGACATTCGGGCGATGCTGAATGTTTCGGGCGAAACGATTAACCGCGACGATTTAAATTTCTGGATTCAACGGCGCTCCGTGGAAGCGCAATGGAAACTGGCAAGTGCGTAAATGGATTTGCCGGTCGCAAGATAAAGTCGCGCGGAAATTCTGCTTCTGATTTTTCCGCTTTATATTTTTCGGCAGTCCACCAATATACCGCATACCTATGCGAAAAATTTTATTCGTGTCCGCTGTGCTCGCCGGCTTTATCACTTTTCACGCTTCGGCCAAAGACGGCTGGATTGAGCTGTTCAACGGCAAAGATCTTTCCGGCTGGACCCAAAAAGGCGGTCAGGCGAAATACCTGGTTGAAGACGGCGTGCTCGTGGGCGAAACCGTCGCGGGAACGCCCAACAGTTTTCTCTGCACCAAAAAAACCTACGGCAATTTCATTTTTGAAATGGATTTCAAGGTTGATCCACGATTGAACTCCGGGGTGCAGTTTCGCAGCGAATGTTTCGACCACCCGACTCAGGTCGAATGGAAAGGCAAGACGATCAAAATTGACGCCAATCGCGTGCATGGTTACCAGGTGGAAATTGATCCGGACGCCAAGCGCAAGCGGATGTGGACGGCGGGCATTTACGATGAAGCCCGGCGGTTCTGGCTCTATCCCGGTCAACTGGGCGGCGAATCAAATCAATTCAGCCGTCAGGGTCTGCAGATTTTCAACACGAACGATTGGAACCACCTGCGCATCGTGGCGGACGGGCCCGCGATCAAAACTTATTTGAACAATGTTCTCTGTGCGGACATCGAAGATTCCATGACACCGAAAGGTTTTATCGGACTTCAGGTCCACAGCGTGGGCGACGACCAGTCCAAGGCCGGGATGCAGGTTCGGTTTAAGAATGTGCGGCTGAAGAAAATTTCACCTACTCGCCATCAGGCAGAAGCACCCATCAATACCCTGACCGCCCAGGAAAAGAAAAACGGCTGGCGTTTGCTCTGGGATGGCAAGACGACGGAGGGCTGGCGGAGTCCGAAATCCGAAAGCTTTCCGGAAACAGGCTGGGCGATTAAGGACGGCATTCTCACGGTTCAAGAGAACAGCGGCGCCGAATCAGTCGGCGGCGGCGACATTATCACGCGGGAGCGTTTCGCCAGTTTCGAGTTGAAAGTGGATTTCAAAATCACGCCCGGCGCGAACAGCGGCGTCAAATATTTCGTGCAACCCAATCTCGATCCAGTCACCGGCACGGGTGCGAAAGCGTCAGCCGGCTCAGCCATCGGCTGTGAATTCCAGATTCTCGATGATGCCCGCCATCCCGACGCGAAACTGGGGAGCAACGGTGATCGCACCATCGGTTCGCTCTACGATTTGATTCCCGCCGCCAGTACGAAGCAGCCCAATCCGATTGGCGAATGGAACACCGCGCGAATTGTGGTGCAGGGCAAACACGTCGAGCATTGGTTGAACGGCGCGAAGGTCGTGGAATACGAACGCGGCTCGCCGGATTTCCGCAAACGGGTGGCCGAAAGCAAATACAAAAACATTCCCGGCTTTGGCGAATGGCCGGAGGGTCACATTCTTTTGCAGGAACATGGTAACGAAGTGTTCTTTCGGAACGTCAAGCTTCGTGTAATCACTGATAAATAATCAACCAATCAATTCAAGCACCATGAAACAACAAACCCGACGCAGTTTTCTTCGCACCTCCGTTCTCGGCGGCGCCAGTCTGATCGCTTTGCCCACGATTCTTCCACGTTCCGTTTTCGGCGCTGATGCCCCGAGCAAGCGGATTCACGTGGCTCAAATTGGTCTCGGTCGCATGGGCCGCGGCGACATGGAAAGCGTGTTGAAACAGTCGCTCGCGCGGGTGGTGGCCGTGTGTGATCTGGATTCCAAACGCCTGGCGGCCGGAAAAAAACTCGTCGAAGATTTTTACACCAAACAAGGGGAAGCCCACGTGGAGGTGAAAGCCTACCACGATTACCACGAAGTGCTGGCCGATCGGAAAATTGATGCTGTCGTCGTGACAGTGCCGGATCATTCGCACGCGCTGGTGGCCATCGAAGCGGCGATTGCGGGAAAACATATCTACGTGCAAAAGCCGGTGACATATAACATCGCCGAATCAATCGCCTTGCGCCAAACCATTCAGGCCAGGAAGGTGATTCTCCAGACCGGTTCGCAGCAACGCTCGGAACAGCCGTGGGGGAGTTTTCGCACCGCGAGCGAAGTGGTGCGCAACGGCCGCATCGGCCAGTTGAAAACCATTAAAATCGGCGTC